>NZ_JBHUUX010000004.1:0-206705 GCF_042670845.1 Promicromonospora sp. NPDC057138
GTCCGAGTCTCCCGGTGACGCCGGGGAGCCTCGGACAGGCGCTCTACTTCGCGGAAGCTACGTCACTCGACTCCGAGGAGGACCTCCACCGCGCGGCTCAGGAACGCGTCGACCGAGGCCTCGTCGTAGGCGTCCGCGCCACGGGCGCGGCCGAACGTGGCCGACCGGATGTCGCCCGCCGTCAGCGGCTCCTGGCGGTCGAAGTACCCGATGAGCCGGTCGCACAGGTCGTCGACGTCGTCCTTGTCGTAGCCCTGCGAACCGCGGTCGGCGGGGGCGAACTTCTCGCCGTCCGGCCGGCCGAGGCGCCCGTACAGGGAACGCGCACGCTCGGCGAGCGCGTTCATCCACGCCTGCTGGCCGTGCGCTGCCGCGTACTCCGCGCGCTGGCGGGCGATGAACGCCGCCTCGAGCCGGTCGAGCGCCGCGTCGACCTCGTGGGTGTTGTACCCGCCACGGGTCAGGTCGAAGGTCGAAGCCTGGATGTCGGCGCTCGTCAGCCGGTCCGCGGTACGTCCCTCGTACGCCTGCCGGGCGTGCTCGAAGAACTCGTCGACCTCGTCCTTGTCGTACCCGGTGCGCATCGCGGGCACGCTGTTGAACATACCGCTCACTCGTCGTCCTCCTCAGCCGCAAGCTGCCCGCAGGCTCCGTCGATATCGCTCCCGCGGGTATCACGGATCGTGGTCGGGATCCCGTGACCGCGCAATCGTGCCACAAACTCGTCCTCGACCTCACGGTCGCTCGCGGTCCAGATCGAGCCGGGGGTCGGGTTGAGCGGGATCGGGTTCACGTGCACCCAGCCGCGGCCGCGCGCGTTGAGCTTCTCGCCCAGCAGGTCAGCGCGCCAGCCGTGGTCGTTCATGTCCTTGATCAGCGCGTACTCGATGGACACGCGACGCCCGGTCACCTCGAAGTAGTTCCGCGCGGTGTCCAGCGTCTCGTCCACGCTCCAGCGCGTGTTGATCGGCACCAGCTCGGAGCGCAGGTCGTCGTCGGGCGCGTGCAGCGACAGCGCGAGCGTCACCGGGATGCCCTCCTTGGTGAGCTTCTGCATGGCCGGGACGAGGCCCACCGTGGAGACCGTGATGTTGCGGGCCGACATGCCGAAGCCCTCCGGCTGCGGCGCCACCAGGGTCCGCACCGTCTCGATCACTGCCTTGTAGTTGGCCAGCGGCTCGCCCATGCCCATGAACACCAGGTTGTTCAGCCGGGTGACGCCGCCGGGGATCTCGCCCTCGGCCAGCGAGCGGAACGCCGCGCGGACCTGCTCGAGGATCTCCGCCGTCGACAGGTTGCGGGTCAGGCCGAGCTGGCCGGTGGCGCAGAACGGGCAGGCCATGCCGCAGCCGGCCTGGCTGG
Source organism: Promicromonospora sp. NPDC057138 (assembly GCF_042670845.1). Lineage (NCBI taxonomy): Bacteria > Bacillati > Actinomycetota > Actinomycetes > Micrococcales > Promicromonosporaceae > Promicromonospora > Promicromonospora sp. NPDC057138. Next base: position 1,363 of record NZ_JBHUUX010000004.1, read on the forward strand.
AGACGCACAGCGTGGTGCGCTGCGGGTAGCGCATGAGGACGGACTCGACCTTGGCCTCGTCGAACAGGTGCCACAGCGTCTTGACCGTGGTGCCGCCGTCGGCCTCGAGCTTGCGGGTGGGCCGCATCAGCTCGGGGAACATCGTGGTCGCGAGGGCTTCCCGAGAGCTCGCCGGGAGGTCCGTCATCTTCGTCGCGTCGCTCGTGAAGTGCGTGAAGTAGTGCGTGGCGAGCTGCTTGGCGCGGAACGCCGGCTCCCCCGCCTCGACCACCGAGGCGACGCGCTCCTCGGGAGTGAGGTCGGCGAAGTGCCGCGGCGGTTTACCACGACGCTTGGGCGCCATCTGCAGCGGGATCGCAGGGGTCTCGTCCGAGGGCCGAACCGTCGGCTGGGCGAGGGAAGTTTTCATCAGGCAACCACCGAGAGCACAAGATAGACGAAGGGCGCTGTGATGATCATCGAGTCGAGGCGATCCAGCACGCCCCCGTGCCCCGGGAGCAATGAGCCCATGTCCTTCAATTCTAGGTCACGCTTGAGGAGCGATTCAGCGAGATCGCCCACAGTCGCAGTGATAGCGGTCATGACGCCGAGCGCGACGCCGAGCACCGGGCTCTCGCCCAGCCCGTACACCGCGCCGAGCACGCCCACCGCGGTGGCCAGCACTATCGAGCCGGCCAGGCCCTCCCACGACTTCTTGGGGCTCACGGTCGGCGCCAGCGGGTGCCGGCCCAGCATGACGCCGGCGAAGTAGCCGCCCGTGTCGTTGGCGACCGCCAGGAGGATGAACAGCGCCACGCGGATCTCGCCGTCGGGCTGCGCCAGGATGAGCGCCACGAAGCCCGCCAGGAACGGGAGGTAGGCGGCGGCGAAGATGGCCGCCGCGGAGTCCCGCACGGCGCCGAGGCCGGAGCCGTCGAGGGCCCGCCACACCACGGTGGCGGCCACCGTCAGCACGAAGGCGACGAACAGCGCCTCCGGACCGCCCCGGTAGGCGGAGATGATGATGCCCGCGCTCCCCACGAACAGCGGGACCATCGGCAGGTGCAGGTCGCGGCGCGCGAACGCCTGACGCAGCTCCCACAGGCCCGCCCACATGAGGGCGACGACGAACCCGACGAACGGCTCCGGCCGCCAGTACAGCGAGACACCGACGATGCCGAGCAGGCCGAGGCCGACGAGGATCGCGGCGGGCAGGTTGCGCCCCGCGCGCGACTGTTTGCCGGCCGCTGCCGGTTCGGGCTCGGAGCTCACGGCGGTGTGCGCATTGTCTCGTTCTGTTCTTTCTCGAGGCGGTGCGGACATCAGACCTCGAGCAGCTCGCTCTCCTTGCTGGAGAGCAGCTGGTCGATGATGTCGACGTGGCTCTTGGTCAGCTTGTCCAGCTCCTTCTCCGCGCGCGAGACCTCGTCCTCGCCCGCCTCACCGTCCTTGACGATGCGGTCGAGCGTCTCCTTGGCCTTGCGCCGGATGTTGCGCACCGAGACGCGCGACTCCTCGGCCTTCGCCTTGGCGAGCTTCACGTAGTCGCGGCGCCGCTCCTCCGTGAGGGAGGGCAGCACGATGCGGACGACGTTGCCGTCGGTGGCCGGGTTCACGCCCAGGTCGGAGTCGCGCAGCGCCTTCTCGACGGCGGGCAGCGACGTCTTGTCGAACGGGGCGACCATCACGGTGCGGGCGTCCGGGATGTTGAACGACGCCAGCTGCTGCAGCGGCGTCGGCGCGCCGTAGTAGTCGACGGTGATCTTGCTGAACATCCCCGCGTTGGCACGGCCGGTGCGGATACCCGCGAAGTCCTCCTTGGCGACCTCGATCGCCTTCTCCATCTTTTCCTCGGCTTCGAGGAGGGTCTCGTCGATCACCACTGCTCCTTCATTCGTCTACGGGTGGTGCCGGGGCCACTCTACGGACACTTTGCCCGGCTGCTTAAAGGATCGCGCGTTCCGGGGTCGGCCGGGCCGCGCGGAGGTTCAGCGCGTGGTGATCAGCGTGCCGATGGGCTCGCCGTTCAGCGCACGGGTGACGTTGCCCTCGCCCTCCATACCGAAGACTCGCATCTGGACGTCGTTGTCGCGGCACATGGCCAGCGCGGTGTCGTCCATGACGCCGAGCCGGTTCACGAGGGCGTCGGTGTAGGTCAGGTGGTCGAGCTTCTTCGCGTCGGGGTTGCGGCGAGGGTCCGAGTCGTAGACGCCGTCGACGCCGTTCTTGCCCATGACCACCTGCTCGCAGTGCGTCTCCAGCGCGCGCTGCACCGAGACGGTGTCGGTGGAGAAGTACGGCATGCCCGCGCCCGCGCCGAAGATGACCACGCGGCCCTTCTCCATGTGCCGGATCGCGCGCAGCGGGATGTACGGCTCGGCGACCTGGCCCATCGTGATGGCGGTCTGCACGCGCGTCTTGACGCCGGCCTGCTCCAGGAAGTCCTGGAGGGCGAGGCAGTTCATGACCGTGCCCAGCATGCCCATGTAGTCGGCGCGGGCGCGGTCCATCCCGGCCACGCTCAGCTCGGCGCCGCGGAAGAAGTTCCCGCCGCCGACGACGATGGCGACCTGCACGCCGTCGCGCACGGCCATGCCGATCTCCTTCGCGATGCGCCGGACGACGTCGGCGTCGAGCCCTACGCTGCCGCCGCCGAACGCCTCGCCCGACAGCTTCAGCAGGACGCGCCGGGCGGGCTTGCCCTCCATGTCCACCGCGAAGTCCTGGGTCGCCTCGTCACTCACTGGTCCGTCACCCTTCGGTCGTCACTGCCGGGACACTGGCCCTCCCGGAATACTGCCCGACTCGCGGGCAACACACCTCTGCGGGGGCACAGGCTTCCGGGCCGGCCTGTGGGAACCGGCCCGCGTATGCGTCGGCCCGGCCCGCGCCGAGGCGCGGACCGGGCCGAACGAGCTGCGTCAGGAACCGACGCGGAAACGCACGAACGCGGTCAGGGAACCGTTCACGGCGGCGACGTGCTTGCCGACCGTGGTCTTCGGGTCCTTGGCCAGCGGCTGGTCGACGAGCACGACCTCCTTGAAGAAGCCGTTCAGGCGACCCTCGACGATCTTGGGCAGCGCGGCCTCCGGCTTGCCCTCGTTCTTCGAGGTCTCCAGAGCGATAGCGCGCTCCTTCTCGACGACGTCCGCCGGGACGTCCTCGCGCGTGAGGTACTTCGGGGCCATCGCCGCGACGTGCTGCGCGATGTCCTTGCCGACGGCGGCACCCGCCTCGTCCGTGACGACGAGGACGCCGATCGACGCCGGCAGGTCCTTGGCCGTCTTGTGCAGGTACGTCGTGACCCGGGGGCCCTCGACGCGCGCGACGCGGCGCAGGACGAGCTTCTCGCCCAGCGTGGCGCCCTGAGCGGCGATGAGCTCGGCGACGGTGCCCTCGGCGGACGGCGCGGCGCCGGCCGCGACCTCGTCGGTGGCGCCCGCGGCGGCAGCGGCCTCGAGAACGGCCTCGGCCAGCGCGATGAACTTCTCGTTCTTCACGACGAAGTCGGTCTCGGCGTTCAGCTCGATCATCGTGGCGACCTGGCCGGAAGCGGTGTCCTCGACCTTGACGGCGACGAGGCCCTCGGACGTGGCGTTGCCCTCGCGCTTGGCCGCGCGGGCCAGGCCCTTGGTGCGGATGATCTCGATAGCCTTCTCGGCGTTGCCGTCAGCCTCGTCGAGGGCCTTCTTGACGTCGAGCATGCCGGCGCCGGTCCGCTCACGTAGCGCCTTGATGTCAGCGGCGGTGTAGTTCGCCATTGTTCTGGTCCTCCGTGCAGTCGTGGTGTTCGTGGGAGGTCGTGCGACCTTCAAGAGCGGCGCGCTGACCGGGACGGCGCAGTGCCGGCCCGGTCAGCGCAGCGCGTCACTTCTCGGTCTCGGCCTCGGCGTCGGCCTCGGGGGCCTCCGGGGCGACCTCGGCGGGAGCTTCGGCGACCTCGGGGGCGGCGGCCGGAGCGGCCTCCACGGCCTCCACGGCCTCGACGACCTCGGCGGGAGCGGCCGGGGTGGCGGTCGCAGCGGCCTCGGCGGACGCCGCGGCAACGGTGCCCGCTCCGGTCTCGGCCGGAGTCTCGACGGTGCCCTCGCTACCGGCCAGGAGCTCGCGCTCCCACTCGGCCAGCGGCTCGGCGGCGGCCTCGGCCTCGGCACCCGTCTTGCTGCCACCCGAGTGGCGCTGCATGAGGCCCTCGGCGGCGGCGTCCGCGATCACGCGGGTGAGCAGCGTGACGGAGCGGATCGCGTCGTCGTTGCCCGGGATCGCGTAGTCGACCATGTCGGGGTCGCAGTTGGTGTCGAGGATCGCGACGACGGGGATGCCCAGCTTGCGGGCCTCGTCCACCGCGAGGTGCTCCTTGTTGGTGTCGACGATCCACACGGCCGAGGGAACCTTGGCCATGTCACGGATACCGCCGAGGGTGCGCGCGAGCTTGTCCTTCTCGCGGCGCAGGACCAGGAGCTCCTTCTTCGTGAGGCCCGAGGCGGCCACGTCGTCGAAGTCGATCTCCTCGAGCTCCTTGAGGCGCTGGAGGCGCTTGTGCACGGTGGTGAAGTTCGTGAGCATGCCGCCGAGCCAGCGGTGGTTCACGTAGGGCATCCCGACGCGGGCGGCCTGCTCGGCCACCGGCTCCTGGGCCTGCTTCTTGGTGCCGACGAAGAGGATCGAGCCGCCGTGGGCGACCGTCTCCTTGACGAAGTCGTAGGCGCTGTCGATGAAGTGCAGCGACTGCTGCAGGTCGACGATGTAGATGCCGTTGCGCTCCGTGAAGATGAACCGCTTCATCTTCGGGTTCCAACGGCGGGTCTGGTGTCCGAAGTGGACACCGCTCTCGAGGAGCTGGCGCATGGACACGACGGCCATGACACGTCCTTTCGGTGCGGTCCGAGATCGACTCGGGGACTCCGCACGCATTTCAGGGCGACCCCGGAATGATGCCTGGGTCGCGGTTCGGGTTGGATCGGCACCCTCGTTGCTGGGTGCCCCTGGCGTCACGCCGTGCCCGACGCCGACCCCGTGGGCCGGACCGCTGCCGGACGCGACTCGATGTGACGCGCGTTGTCGACCGGGCGTTCTCCCTGTGGGCGGGCTGCCAGCTGAAGCTGTCCGTCTGCCCGATGGGAAGTGCATGCCGGTCGCGGGTGGAAGTCTACCCGAACTGCCCTTGCCACGAGGACCCCGCCGCCGCCGTGCGACTGTGACGTCGCCCGCTGGGCTCGGACTCCCCTCGGACGGGCCGGTTGCGGCATGTTCCCGGGGCCCTTCTCGCGAACTCCGCGCGAGGCCGGAGAGACCCTCGCCACGGCGGCAGCGGGCAGCGAGCGCGACCACAGGAGGCGCCTGAGCCTACTTGTGCACAGTCGGCCTTCCGGAGGCCGCCCGACGCCGGCGCCCCGGGCGATGCTCGCGGCATGACAACTCTCCGGACCCGCTCCCCCGGCCCTGCGCTCGGCCGGATCCCCGCGACGCTCCTGACCGTGCTGCTTGCGGTCGTCCTGCTCGCGCTCACGGCGAGCGCACCCGCCGCGGCGGTGCGGTCAGGGCCTGACCTCGCGATCCGGGCCAGTACCAGCGTCCAGGCGGGTGCCGCCTTCCGGGCCGACGTCGGTTTCCGGGCGGGTCTCGATGACCGGGCCCGTGTCGATGACGGGGCGGACGCTGACAGCCGGGCGAGTGCCGGCGTCCCGCCCGCGGCGACCGGGTACGTGCCGCCCGTCCCGGGCGTCGATCCGCCGTCGGGCGTGGAGCGCCTGTTCGACCCGCCCGAGGAGGAGTGGGGCCCAGGGCACCGCGGCGTGGACCTGCTGGCCCCGGAAGGCTCCCGCGTGCTGTCCCCAGGCCCCGGTGTCGTGACGTTCGCCGGGCAGGTGGCGGAGCGCGGCGTCGTGGTGGTCACCCATCCGGACGGCCTGCGCACCAGCCTGGAGCCGGTCGCGGCGTCCGTGCCGGTCGGGACCGCCGTGACCGCGGGCGCCCAGATCGGCATCGTGGAGGGCGGGCACACGAGCGGCGGCGAAGGCGGCGCGGACGAAGGCGCGGGCGAAGGCGACAGCGCGACGCCGAACCACTGCGCGCCGAGATCCTGCGTGCACTGGGGCGTGCGCCGGGGCGAGCGCTACGTCGACCCGCTGTCCCTGCTGGACCGCCCGCCGATAGTCCTCCTCCCCGATCCCTGACGGACGCGCGGGTCACCACTGCCGCCCGCCGCCGAACCGCACCTTGCGCGCAGGCAAGGTCGCCGACCCGCAGCTTGCGCGTCGATACGCCGCTCGATGGACAGGCAGCCTTCGGTTCGGCGGGGCCCGCGCGCCGATCGGCGAGGGTCAGGCGCGCGGGAACGCCTGGGCGTAGACGGTGCGTAGGCGTTCGGCGTCCACGTGGGTGTAGCGCTGGGTGGTTGCCAGGTTGGCGTGGCCCAGCACCTCCTGCACGGCGCGCAGGTCGGAGCCGCCCTGCAGCAGGTGGGTCGCGGCGGAGTGCCGGAGCGCGTGCGGTGCGACGTCGTCGACCCCGGCCTGGGCCGCGAGGCGGTGCACGGCCTCGCGCACTTGCCGCTGCCCCCAGCGCCCGCCGCGCTCACCTACGAGCAGGGCGTCGCCGGTGACGGCGGTCGCCAGCGCGGGCCGGCCGTCGGTCAGCCAGGCCTCCACGGACCGGGCCGCCGGGATGCCGAACGGCACCACCCGCTCCTTGCCGCCCTTGCCGAGCACCCGCACGAGCCGGTCGCGCGAGTCCACGTGCCCGACGTCCACCGACACCAGCTCACCGACGCGGATCCCCGCGCCGTACAGCAGCTCGGCGGCGACCCACGAGCGCAGGGCCGCCGGCCGGGCCTCCTCGTCGGCCTCGTCCGCGGCCGCCCGGGCGCCGTCGAGCAGGCGGCTCGCCGCGTCGACGTCGAGCACCGTCGGGAGGGTGCGGGGCACCTTGGGGCTCGCGAGCCGGGCCGAGGGGTCCATGGGCACCAGCCCCGTGCGGTGCGCCCAGCGCAGGAACGCGCGAGCGGACGCACCCCGGCGGGCGAGCGTCGAGCGGGCGAGCCCGCGGTCGGACTGCGACGCGAGCCAGCCGCGCAGCAGGGTGAGGTCGATGGCATCGAGCCGCGTGCTGCCGTGCCGCATCGCATACCGGAGGAGGTCGGTCACGTCCGCCACGTAGGCGCGCCGCGTGTGGGCGGAGTGCCCGCGCTGCGCGTCGAGGTAGCTGGCGAACCGGGAGACGGCGTCGGACATCGGCTCGGGCAGCCGAGGCAAGCCGGACAGGTCGGTAAGGTCCACGTTTGCCAGTGTGCAGCTCGCTCGCCGCAGGGTGAAGAAGGCGCGCCGCTCGGTTTTCGCCCCGGCGCGCGTCGATCCCGCTGGCGCCGCCAGAGACGACGGTGAACCCCCGGTCGGCCAGGCCGCAGGACAGGGTCCGCGCCACGTGGATGCCGTAGTCGGTGCAGGCGCGTGAACCCACCAGCGACCCTGAGCGCGCCGCCGAAAGCGTCGTTTTACTCGCTCGCCCGGGTGCACCAGCAGTGTTCTGCGTGATGATCCTGCGCCGGGTCGCCGACAGCCCGGACACGACGACAGCGCCCGCGGCCTCCTGGCCTGCCACCTTCGCGCTCGGCGCGGGCAGCACGGCGTCGCGATATCCGTCGCTGTTGAAGTCACCGGGGACGCCGCCGTGCACGGCGGCGGCCGGGGCGGCCGGCATGAGCGTCGCGCCCAGCAGCCCCGCGAGCAGGACGGCGGCGGATCTCCAACTGCCCGTGGAGCGTGCGCGTTTCTTCACCATGTGCGTCCCCGCGCGCACCTCTGTCCGCCGACGTCACAGGCGAGGGTTGTAGGGCCCCGGCCCTTCAAAGTCATTCGAGTGGTGGGCCGGGGACCGGGCCCCGGGACGGCTGGCCTGGTAACCGCCGAGCAGGGGGATCACGCCGCTCTCGTCCAGCACTGCGAAGGCGAACGGCCGGTCGAGGCGCACCGGGACCGTCCGCAGCAGCTGTCCGGGGCCGTCGAAATAGTTCCGGTTGGCCCAGGACCGGTCCTCGCCCAGGCAGGCCGCGGTCCCGGAGGAGATGCCCTCGTCGCCGAACCGTACGACGCAGCTCTGGACGACGCGTTCGCAGTGGACGGGCTCGGAGAACATCCGGGGAAGTTCGGCCGATGCCGAGAAGATGCGCTCCACGCCCAGCGCGGTCAGATGGGGCGACGCATCGATGTCGCCGGACAGCCAGAGACGCGGCAGTTCCAGAAGCACCGCCTCGGGGCGTCCCGTAGCCCGACTCCCACGAAGCGCCTTCCTGTGAGCGGCCGGGGCCCATGCTGCCGCCAGCACCTCCGCGGGCGGGACCTGCCGGTTCTCACCCAGTGCGAAACGGACCCTTACGAGTCCCGCGGCGGGCACCGCTCCTCCGCCCGCCCCACGGGCCCGCAGTTCGATCACCGTGACCCGGCCGCGCGGCCGCGCGAGAGTCCAGGCGTCCTCGACCGGCACTTCCGCGACCATGGCGGGCACGGGGTGAGTCACTCCCCCTACATCGGTGAACAGGAGCTCACGCGTGAAGCACGGATCGAAGGGCTGCTCCCACTCGGCGTCCAGCGCGACCGTGCTGACGAGCAGGGCACAGCGCGCGGGATCAGCACACTGCGGCGCCCCGCCGAGCGGGGCGTTCGTGCCGTGCGCCCACCGGTGCAGCCCACTCGGGCCGTCAAGGCCGGGCTGCCCGACCGTGATGCCGTACGAGCGCGTGTGAAATTCCGGCCGTGCCGGAACCTGGCTCAGCACCCTCGCCGCCGTGACGAACACATCGCTCCGACCGAGTTCCCGGACCGCTGCGTCCTGCGCACGGACCGGACCGACGACTCCCCGCAGTTCGTCGCGAGTAGCCCCGTCCGCGCAGGCCTCCAAGGCTGTCAGTGCCAGCCACAGAGCGGCAGGCGAGCAGATCACATCACGCCCCTGGGTCGCCGGATCGTCGAAAAGCGATTCCAGCCACAGCTCGGCCACGGCGGAGATCGCCTCCGTGCCGTTGGTCTCCGATTGCACAACCACCCCTCTCTCGCTCGCAGGTCCACAGGGAGCGGTCTCGGACGCTCCGTCAGGTGTCGTGGTCCCGGGACGAATTCCCGGAACCACGCCTGAGTGCCTCGTGGTGCAGTCGCTCCATCTCGTCGGCGTGGGCGCGATTCGCTTCCTCCCCTGAGAAGGTCACGAGCATGCTGCCGTCCGGTGCCTTTACGATGTCCTGCGTTCCGTTGCGGAGGTACTCCCCGCTTCCGGACTGCCAGCTCCTGCTGGTGATGGAGACCTCGGACCAGCGGAAGGACCGCAGGACACCGCGGTGGGCCACCACCACGCCTTCCTCGAAACAGTACAGACGAGGCACGGGACCACCCGGCCGCCGACGAAAGGGAAGCACCGCTGCGCCGCCGAAGCACAGCGCGGTGAGCACCAGCAGGTCGATGACGGGCAGTATGCCGGGCGAGTCGTGACCGCCGGAAAGGAGGCGCTTGACTCCGGCCGCCGAGAACGCCCCCATAAGGACGCCCATCGGCACGAGGGCGAAGACCGCGTTGGTGTAGGCGGGGCATGCGAATGTCACGTACCGGCCGTAGCCTGCGACCGTCCCCATCGTCATCGCCTTGTCGCGTTCCCGCACGAAGCCTCCCCGAACGCCCCTCGACAGGCCGCACATCCCTCCCCTTGCGGGCAGCCCGTGTGATCCGGGTCAGTGGCCGAAATACCGCCCGTGGCCCATACTCTGGACCCGTTGAGCCACTACTACAAGGGGGTCATGGGGCCGAGAGCTATGGCGGTAGCTGCACAGGAACTTGGACTCGGCGCTCTTGGAAGTTTGGTGGAGAACAACCCCAAGCGTCCCGAATGGGCCGCGATCGTTCCCCTGTCGCTCGTCGGTCTGGCGCGTTCGCCTCGGGCATCTCGACGGCGAGCAACGACGAGCTCAGCGCCGGAGCCACCCTCCGTCCTTCTGCTCGGCCAGGCCCATCAGCTCCAGCAGCCCGAGCGCCCCCGTCGCGTCGCCGAGCGCGACCCCCGCCGCGCGGGCGATCGAGCGCTCGTGCGCCGGCTTGCGCACGGGCAGGGCGTCGAGCACCGCCTTGCCCGCGGCGTCGAGGTCGTCGCCGGGCCGCGACTCGCCCCGCCGCTGCGGCGCGGTCTCGCCCACGTCCCCGACGAGCTCCGCGGCCTCGGCCGCGTCCGTGACGCACACGGCCGCACCGCGGCGCAGCAGCTCGTGGCAGCCCGCCGACGCCATCGACGTGACCGGCCCCGGCACGACGCCCAGCGGCCGCAGCAGCGCCACCGCGTGGTTGGCAGTGGACAGGGCGCCGGACCGGACCGAGGCCTCGACCACCACCGTGCCGGACGTCAGCGACGCGATCAGCCGGTTGCGCTTCAGGAACCGCTGCTTGCCCGGCACCGACCCCGGCGGAGCCTCCGCCACCACGGCGCCCTGCTCGATGGTCCGCCGCAGCAGGTCGGTGTTGCTCGCTGGATAGAGCCGGTCGACGCCGCCGGCCAGGAAGGCCATGGTCGGCGCCCCCGACACCAGCGCACCGCGGTGCGCCTCCGCGTCGATGCCGTTGGCGCCTCCGGAGACGATGGTGAACCCACGATCGGCCAGGCCGCACGCCAGGGACCGCGTCACGCGGATGCCGTAGTCGGTGCAGGCGCGCGAGCCCACCAGCGACACCGAACGCTCCGCCAGCCGCGCCAGGTCCGGGTCGCCACGGACCCACAGGCACAGCGGCGCAGCGGCGCCCAGGCCGGCGAACGTCGTCGGCCAGCGCGGGTCGTCCGGGGTCAGGAACGTGCCACCGTACCGGGCGAGCACCGCGAGCTCGCCCTCGGGATCGAGGCGTTCGAGCCGGGGCGCCCAGCGCCGCACGGCGGCCACGACCAGCCCTGCCGCCCGGGTCCCGAAGGCGGAGGGCCCCTCGACGGCCGGCCCGAGCAGGTGCCCGGGCGCGTCGGTCCGGCCGCCGGGGTTCGCCGTCCCGCCGCCGATCCGCCGGAGCACTGCGCCGGCCCGCTCGGGTGCCCGGGCGGCGTCGACCAGCCAGTCGAGCGCCCCGGCAGGCCCGAGGTTGCCGACCAGCGCGCCGGCCACCGGGTCCCCGGGCTCGGCGATCCGGCTCCACGCGGCTCGGGCCAGCACCGGGTCGTCGGCGTCGAACCGGAGGCCGGCGCGGGGCAGCTCGAAGAGTGGTTCACCCATGGTCGCCTCCCGTGCGCAGCAGCAGCGCGTTCCCGACGTCGGACGCCGTGGGCGCGGCGCGCCCCGCGAGGTCCGCGATGGTCCAGGCCATCCGCAGCACGCGGTCCACGCCGCGCAGGCTGAGCCGGCCGTCCGTCATCGCCTTCTCGATCGGGGCGAACAGCCCGGGGTGCGGTCTGAGCAGGTCCCGCAGAAACCGCCCGGGCATCTCGGCGTTGGTCGACCAGGACGTGTCGGCGAGCCGCGCCCGGGCGGCCTCCCGCGCGGCGAGCACCCGGGCCGCCACCGACGACGTCGCCTCGGACGTGCCCTCCGCCCGCTCGACCCGGCCCACCGGGTGCACCTCCACCTGCACGTCGACCCGGTCCAGCAGCGGCCCGGACAGCCGCGCGAAGTACCGGCGCCGGACCGTGGGCGAGCACGTGCAGTCCAGCCCCTTGCCGATGGCCAGCCCGCACGGGCACGGGTTGGCCGCCAGGACGAGCTGGAAGCGCGCCGGGTAGCGCGCCGCGCCGCCCGACCGGTGGATCACCAGCTCGCCCTGCTCCAGCGGCTGCCGCAACGTGTCCAGCACGTCGGCACGAAATTCGGGGGCCTCAGCACCCAATGGAAAGCACACCCTGCTGGATCGTCACCGATCCTAACGTCGCCTACGCGGAACCGCAGGCCAGAGCACGCCGCGACCGATACCGGACAAGAGCACACCACTTCGCATCGACGACATGCGGACCACACGCGCGGTGTCACCTGTCCGTGCAGCAGCCCCCAGGCTCAGCCTGGCCGCTGTCCAGAAAGTCCGCAGGATGCGCCGTCGCAGCCTCCAGACGGTGCCCCGCGGACACTGGTCTGTCAGACCGTCCAGGGAGACAGGATCCGGCAGAGAGGCCCTCAAGGTCGTGCGCACGGATCCGAGTCTGCGGTGCGATAGCTGTGCCTGCCAGCAGGAGACGCCCGCACCGCCGGACTCATGTGCCCTTGAGCCGGATACGTCGTCCCAGCCGCCGAGGCGGTTCGACGGCCAGCTCCACACGGAGCGTTGCACACAGGTCCCTCGTCTGATCCTCGACGCTCTCACCTGCGAAGATGAAGTCGTCCTCGGGCGTGTGCCACCGGTCGCCGAAAATCCCGCCGTCCCCGAGGAAGCGTCGGGGTTCCTCGTTCAGACGCTGCTCGTCCGTCTCACGCCAGTAGATGACCGCGCCAACGACCTCGCTAACCGCGAGCTCCACGGGCTCGGAAGCAAGGATCAGCACGCGCTGCACCACGTCGCTCTCGGCGGGCAGGACATCTGGATACGGCGTCCGTGGTAGGACACGCCTGTCCAGGCGTTCCCACATCTGGCGGTTGTGCGCGTTGAGCACGTCAACCAGGTCCAAGGTAGGCCTGAGCACGTCGGCTCCAGGCTCGTTCGACGCGCTGCAGCCTGCGCTGGCTGAGATAGGCGGTCAGAGCCGCGAGCACGATGCCCGGGAGGCTTCCGAACCAGATCGCGTAGTCCATGGCCAGGATCATCAACCCCACGCAGCCGACCGCTGAGCAGGACACGACGTCACTGGTGTGCTCTTGAGTGCGCCTCCTCACCGCGCGTGGCGGTACACAACAAGCCAGGCGCGAGGCGCTGTCGACGACTCCAGCCGCGGGCGACCTATCTGCGTGGCGACCCGATCTTGGGACCGAGCGCACAGGGACGTCCGCCACTCCGCCGTGCTGGCTCTAGATCCGGCGCCCAGCCGTATGCATGAACACTGCGGTAGCTGCTCGGCACCGCCCTTGCAATCCTGTGGCGCTATCTCGTGCTGGATCCGGGGGCGCCGTGCCGGTATCGCCGGTTCGGTAAGTGGCACAGCCGCGCGAACCTCACGAGAACGGATTCGGTGGTTCCGTCGGCTGGGGCTGGCGCTTCTTCCGTCCGCCGGGCGAGTCGCCCAGTCTGCGCATGTCGATCGAGTACGTGTTCCGCAGTCGGTCGTAGTGCCAGTCGTCGCCGATCGGAACCCGCCTGACGGTCAGGAGCTTGCATTCGCTCAGATCTCGAATCCCGCGCGTCCACGTGTCGTCGGACAGTCCGTACTCGTCGTGGCGCTCTGGTGTGACGAAGCGTGGAGCGTCGGCTTTGTACAGCAGATCCAAGAGTGCGAGCAACACCGCCTGGCTCGTCTCTCGAAGGCTGAAGATCCATCCGCGCAGCCAGAACTCATGAGGCACCTGAACCCAGTAGCCTCCGGTCTCGAACGGTCCACCAGAACCGGCCGGGTCCATGAGCTGGACCAACGGCGGCCGGCCTGCGCGGCGCTGCAGCGTCACGAGCCGCTCCTTCTCCAGCCACTTGAATGCGCTGGTCACACGCCGAGCCCCCTTACCCTTCGGGTCCTTGATGCGGAGCATCTCGGCCCACGCCGCCGGCGTCAGGTTGTGCCGGACGTCGAATGGCGCGCGAGTCGCACGTGCGAGCAAGCACAGGTAGACGCCGAGTCGGACGTCTGCCCGCCCAGCCCGGATCATCCGCGCCAACGGAGGGTCACCGTAGAGCTGATCACGCAGAAACACTGCCGGCACGGGCACGGACCCACCTACCCGCCCGGAAGCATGGCGCCAGGCACGGAGCCGCTCAAGGGCCACGAACGTGCCGTCATCCGCGGGCGCGGGCGAAGAGGTAGTCATCGATAGCGGACCTTCGTGACGTTGAGAGCGGGGAAACAGGAGATACGGGGATGACGGGGGTCCGGGGGTCATGGGTTTCCTTATGGGTCCCGCCGTTAACGCAATGCTACCCCGCTCTCCTGACGTTATATATCCGCCAGCACCACTGCATGACTCGGCTGAGAAGAATGAATTACCCCGCTATCAGCGACCTAAATACCGTTTGACCTGGGGTTTTGCACACGCCAGCATTGAAGCCGCCCCGCAAGCAGCGGGGTTCAACATCGGAACCTCGCAACCAGCGGGGACCGAGCCCGCAGAAGCGAAGCCGCGCCGCACCGTCGTAGGTCGCGCCAGCTCGCTTCCCTCTCGCTTCGGTCACGCCCCAGAGGCCACGGGGCGAGGGGCTAGGAAGATCCGGTGACGTTCGCTCATCCCTCATGCACTCTAGGCATCCATCGCCAATAGTTGTTCACAGTGACACTCGTGATCAAATGGCACTAATACTGCTTCCTGGTCATCTTTTGCTAGGTTGTGGTGGGCTGCCGGGAACTCCCGGCGGGTCAGCACGTCACACGCCCCCCGTTCAACTCAAGACAGGAGCCCTGGTGGTTGGCAACGACAACGACCAGCACGACGACCCCGCACCACGCGCCGAGCATGTCGCCATGGCAGGCCGCGCAACTGTTGTGGGGACGCTCTTCATCGCGACGTTCTGGGTCAGCAAGGAGCCCGCCATCGCCCTTGCCGTGACCGCGCTTGCCGTCGCACCGACGACTGCCACTGTTCGTCGATCCCGCAAGCCGCAACAGCCCTCATGAAACCCACCACCACCGGAATACCCACGGTAAGGACGCTCACGGGTCCGACCGGGCCGCGCCCGAAAGGCTTGCGGCCGCTGACCGCGCACGTCGTCGAGTCGGTCCAAGCCCTCCTGGAGGCCGCGGCGACCATCGATCCACCATTGCGGGCATGGCGGATCGAGCTGGGTTGCGGCCACGTGATCAGCTACCGCCAGCACGCGAGCCTGCGCGCCCCTGACATGCTCCGACTGCCGTGTCCGGGGTGCCGATCACACAGTCCGGTGCGCTCGGTGCAACCCGCGGACCTGGCCGCGGCACGGATGCAGAAGGAGCGTGACGCGCGGCTTGAGCTACGTCGCGCCCAGGAGCAGGTCTCCCGCCTGCGACGGCGGCTGAGCCGAGCCCATCATCGGGTCGAGCGCGCTCGTGCGCTGATCGCCATGTGTCAGGACCCGCAGCCGTTCCGCAGCGCTACCGCGTCCGGGGACCAGGTCGATCCGGTCGATGACCTGTCGCAGAAGGGCCTTGCGTGACTGGTTGTTCAGTTCCGGCCAAGCCGCTACGACCCGCTCATGCGTCAGGGGCTCGGCAGCACCGCCGGTCAGAGCGATCAGTTCGTCCTGAAGCATCCTGATGCGTTCCTCCGCGGCCGTGACCATCGCGAGCAGGATCTGCGCCATCGAGACGCCTGACGCTTGCGGGACCAGCTGGGCTTGCAAGGCGACCAGCTCGTCACGCGCTTGTTCCAGCTCGACGCGCACTCGCGTCGCGCCGGCCTCCTGCGTCTGCTTCGCCCGGGCGTAGTACTCGGCAAGGCGGCCCTCGGACAGGCAGTCGAACAGCCAGTCGGCGACGTACTGCTCCGCCACCGCGGCAGTGATCGACGCTCCGCCGGTACAGGTACCAGACCCGTAGCGACGGTTCGCCTTGCACCGGTAAACGTACCGGGTCACCCGTGCACCTTGTGAGTCACGGTGGGTCTGAGCGATGCCGTGCAGCGGTGAACCGCACGGGCAGAACAGCAGACCGGTCAGGAGCCAGGCATGCCGGCCCCACTCGCTGTGCGTACCGGTGCCTCGGGATCGCAGGGTCTCTTGGACCCGGCGCCAGGTTGCCAGATCGCAGACGGGCTCCTGACTGATCACGGGCCCACCATCGGCCCCGCGGGCGATGTGCTCCAGTGGGTCGATCCGCACGCCACGCTGGTGGGGAGGTAGTTGGTGCTGCCGGTAGCCCACCATCCGCACAGAGGTCAGCGCTGAGCGCACTTTCTGCTCACTGACCAGCGCACCGTCACGCCCCGTGATGCCGTGCCGGTCCTGCCAGTGCATGGCGATCTGCCGCAGGCCCGCACCCGCCAGGACCAGACCGACGGCGTCCTTGAGGGCAGCGTGCTCGACCGGGTGCGGTTCCAGCCGCCGCCCGGTCCGGCCGGCCCCGTCCACCACGCGCGGCCCCGGCTGCCACCCGAACGGACGCGGACCCCCGTTGGTGAACCCGGCCTGCGCAGCATGCCGCTTCGCGGCACGCTGCCGCTCGCTCATCGTGTCGGTCTCCGCCTCGGCCAGCAGCGCTTTGACCCCCGTGGACAGCTTCGCCGCAGCAGTCACACTGTTGAGCTCGTCGCTGGAGTCCTGATGCGAGTGCAGGTGCACGCCCTGCTGGTGGCACATCGCGACCCACTCCAGGCAGCGAGCCGCGACCCGCAGCGTCCGGTCCAGCTTCCAGAAGGCGACCGCCCGCACCCGGCCCGACCCGATCCCCGCGTTCAGCGCACGCCAACCCTGCCGCTCGCTGCGGGCATAGGCGCTGGCCGAGTCGCGGTCGACGTACTCCCCCATCACCGTCCACCCACCCTCGGCAGCGAGCATGCGGGTCACATCGATGCGCTGCCGCTCGATCGCGTCCCGCCCATCCCCGTGCGCCCGCGAGAGCCGCAGGTACAGAAACACCGCCCGGGTACCGGGCAGCGGTTCCTGCGGGCCGGTCCAACGAAACGCCGGATACTGCTGCGCTGCACCGCGACGACCTCGTGAATGCAGGCGTGCGGGGTCGCCTGACGGGACCGAGTTGGTAGTGACGGTCATGTCAGGTGTTCAGAAGATCAGTACTCGGGTCCATACGGGCTCCACCCCTTCAGGAACGGCTTGAGCTCATCGCTCGTCGGATCCGGGAACCTCGGCACGGCGAGCGTGCCGTTGAGCGGATCAAGCCGCTGGGCGCGCTGCTGAGACCAGACCAGCCATTCTTCAGCTGCGGCGCGTTCCTCACCCTCGAGCTGGTCGATCTTCTCAGCCATCGCCGCCAGGTACTCGCCCAGCGCGTGATGCCGTTGCCACGCGTCCAGCTGGTCGAGAAGGACCTTGCTGCGCTGAGCCTCGTGAAAGTCCCGACGGCCCCGTTCGACTGCTGCCTCCCACCGTGCTCTACGGGCTTGCTTCGCTCGTTCAGCCTCCTGCTCGCGCCATTCGGTTTCCAGGACTCGGATCTCCATCTCCCGCAACACCTCCGGGAGCAGGTCCTCCAAACGGGCCTTCTTGCCGTCCCGGAAGGTCTGGGTTCGACCGCCACCAAAACCGCCCTCGATGTTCAGTTCGAACACACCCGAAGGTAGGAACTCATACCTGCGGCGTTCCATCCATTCCGGCAGCCGCGGCGGCTTGCTGTAATTGCGCGGCGGCAACTTCGCCGCACCCGGGCGAGGCTTCTCCCGCAGATCCATCCCGTACTCCTGGCCACGGATCTCAACGACCAAGCGCGCCTTCCTCGGCGACCAACCACTCTGGCCACGCCCCCGGGCCGAGCCCGTTGACAGCACTCGGTACCCGCGTCGCTTTGCCTCGACAGCGATCGCCTGCAAGACATGCCCGGCACGAGTCAGATGCTCGGCCGAGACGAACTGCCAATCCTTGCTCTTCAGAAACGCCTTCACCGCGGAGTCGTATTGGCTCACCCGCTGCGAGACCGGCACCGGACGTGCCTGTACATGGTCAGGGAAGTGCTCGGTCAGCTGGACCGCCCGCCGACCGTCCCAGTACCCACCGATCCAAACCGTCTCAAGTTTCTTGCCGAACGGTCTGGCTGGTGAGCGCATCGACTCAGCCACCAGCCGCTCGTAACCGACCTCGTCGTTCTTCTCGTCATACTCGACCCGGCCTTCAGCCATGACGCGAGCGATCAGGGCACTTGCCGCGTCCAACCCAGGTTCGGGCACCGGCTCCTGATCCATAGGCTCTGGCGTCGAGACGTCGAGACCGGATGTATCGACGGGATCGGGCTCGCAGGCTGGCCCTGGCGCGGCGGGGCGGGATGCCTTCACCGGTCTCGGCACCCGCTTCCTCGGTGCGCGCACCGGCGCGACCTCGGCCACCTCAGGCGCGGCCAAGTACGCAATGCCGCTGTCCGTGATCGTCGCCGACCACGTGGCGCCTCGGCCCTTGATAACGACCAGGCCACGTGACTGCAGTGCTCGGGCACTGATCCGATGGGCATATCCATCGTCGTCATATGTGCCGGCCGGGCACCCGGCTCCGATCCACTCAAGAACCTTGTGCTGTCCCACCGTCAACGTCTGCTCGCGCGCCACCCGCACCATTGAACAGGTTCGAATCCGACACGCCGACGTGACGAGACACGCCGTTACGTCAAGTCACACTCATCCGACACAGACACACCATTTTGTCCGTGCAAATCCGATTTGCGCGCGTGGCAATGATTCAAAGTGTTGCACCGTGTTGCACGGCCGACGCGACTGACCCGAGGAGCTACCAGTGGGTGTCGGTGGTGCGACCTACACTGGTTCGCGGACGCTCTCCATGAGCGTTCGTCAAAGGGTGTTGTTGACCTATTTGCAGGTCAAAGTGGTTCGGCGGGCCGGATGTTCGAGCATCCGACCCGCCGACCGGTACCCACAACCGAAGAGTCGGCGCGAAGATACCGGGAGAGTTTGAGTCCCCTCACGGCCATCCTCGCATGATTGAGGCTGCCCGCATGACGGCCTCTTGAACCCGGCTCCGTCCCACGACGGAAGGAGCCACGAACGTGGCCGAACCCACGCTGTACATCAGCGGCTTCACGAAGTATCTCGGCGCACCACCCCAGCGTGCTGGGGTCGTCGCCCGCCGGCTCGCGGCACAGGTCGGCACCCAGTACGACCCGCGCACTGACTTCTGGAAGCCCATGCGTCCCGCGCTGGTCAACGACCGGCGCACCAGCCGGGACGGGCGGGCAGTCTGGGCCGCGGCGGAGAACGCCACGGCGAGCAAGAAGGCCCACTACGCCGCTGTCGCGCGGGGGTGGGAGCAGGTCATTCCCCGCTGGGATGGCGGGACGTGCGTCCCGGTGCCGACACTGGCCGTCGAGATCGGCGGGCTCAGCGTGAAGATCCCCGCTAGCTTCGCCGAACGTCACCCTGACGGTGAGCTCGAGGTGGTGTACACCCACCTGAACAGCGCTGCGCTGCCCGACCCGCTGCCCGATGCCGTCATGCGTGTCCTGCAGCGCCGTCACCCCCAGGCAACCATCACTTACGTTGACGTCCACCGCCCTGAGCTCATCCGCTCCAGCCACGGTCGCGACCTGACACCGTACGACGCCTATCTCGACCAGGCCGGCATGTACCTCGCCTACGTCCTGATCCATCAGGCCGCGGCCTAGTCGGGCCGGGTGGCTGGCTGCCCAGCGAGCCAGCCACCCCACCGGTGAAGAGGATCAGTTCAGACGCCGGATCGACAACGTCCAACAGTTGCCCGTTCGGCACGCAGTCATCAGCGCTCCGCGACGACGGCGCGCAGGTCGCCCCGATCGAGGACCCCCACTGGGCTCGGTCAGTCCTTCCGCTCATCGGCCACGGCTAGAGGCCACTTCGCGCGCTCGGGGCAGCCGTGCGAGGTAGATCCCACCAGCGAGTGCTTGCTCCACCTCACAGCGAGGCCACACGAAGCCAGCTTGACGAGACGAAGGCGGACAGGATGAGGTTCAGCAAGCAGTTCGGTGTTGCCCACACGCCCACGAGCGCCTGGTTCGACCCGCTCCTGGACCAGGACACGCCTCTGTACGTCGACCCGTTCCTTGTGTTCGACGACAGAGACCCGCACTGGGCAGACGCCAGACAGGAAGTCGTCGACTTCTTCGACACCGCAGCCCAGCTCGTCGAGCAGTCCGGCGGAAACCGAGGCTCGCTCGCCTACCGCAAGGCCATCTCCCTCCTGACGTTCCCCGAGCCCAACGAGTTCTGCCTGGGACTTTCAATGGGGACACCCCGCGGCTCAGGCACCGGCAAAAAAGTCGCCCGCATGATGGTCGAGGTGCTCGACCTTGCCCGTCAGCACGGCCACGTCGCAGACCTTGCCTCGATCGTGGGGTTCAACCTGTTCGCCGGCGGTATCGGCCTGGACCACATCAGCGACATCCTGTGCAACATCCTCAAGCACCGCTTCATCACCTACACGCAGCAAGAAGCAACAGAGCTCGAGATCCCGATGAACCGCGTCAAGGTCAAGCACCCCGGCTGGGAAAAGCAGCGGGCACGTTGGTCCCCCAACGCGAAGATCCTGCTCCCCGAGTCACCTGAGGGCGGCGGAGTCCTGCTCGCACCCGAACGGTTTCTCAAGGAGATCCCCGTAGCAACACCCGAGGACTTTTGGAAGTGGGCCGAGACCGACGACGCCGAGCTCCTCCGTCAAGACTTCGCCTACGAGATCGCCCAAGGCCTGAACCTGACCGAGCGACGCGAGCTCGCTAGGAGATTCGCCCGCCGGCACCCGGACAAAGCGGCCGAGTACATCCGGTTGGTCGATCAGATGCCCCACCTGCCCTACGACGTCGAGATCGATCCCAAAGGCTTGGTCTATTGGCGTGAGATCGGCGAAGCCACGGGTAAGCAAGACCCCATGTCCGTCTCGGAGCTGCCCGGCTCGAAGGGCGAGTTCCCCCAGTTCGTGGAGACACTCGCAAGCCGGTTCAAGCACGCTGTAGAGCACACCGACCTCTGGCGAGCTCTATGGGCCGGGAACAACCCGCAGAAGGAGAACGTGATCCAGGCCATCGCAGGCGCTATGTGGACCGAAGCCTGCCGGACTGCCGACGTCGACATCAGTCAAGAGGTCAACCGTGGACGCGGTCCGGTCGACTTCAAGTTCTCCAAGGGCTGGCAGGACCGCGCGCTGCTCGAGGTCAAAGTCATCCGCAGCAGCAGATTCTTCCAGGGCGCCGAGACACAGCTACCCCAGTACCTCAAGACCGAACAACTCGACCACGGCGTCTACCTATGCGTAGGGCACTACGACGAGGACTTCGCAGAGCCCCGCATCAAGCGAGTCAAGGAGACGATCGCCCAGATCGAGCACGACAAGCGCAGGCGTATCAAGCTGGTCCTGGTCGATGCTCGGAAGGAAACCAAGACATCCGCGTCCAAGCAGTAGGACGGTGAGGTACGGCGGAATCCGTCTGTGCCATGCGAGGCTCGCGGTTCCCCTGACCCGATGGCCAGAGTGGACCCTGGCGGGTCCTACCGATCCTGCACTGCTCGCCAGTCGGCAGCATCGAGCCAGTCGTCGATCGCGCCCCTCTTGATCCAGCTGCCAGCATTCAAGGCTGTCCAGAACTGCGACAACTCACGATTGCGTATCGCTCCACTCCAGGTTGGTACCGTCTTGCTCACGGTCAGCACCACACCGTGACGGGCGCGAGACATCATCACGGAGAGGATTCTCGCTTCTTCGGCGAGGGCCTCCGCGGAGCCTTTCTGCCGGAAGTCCGGGAGTGTGTCTTCCTCCAGGCCAACAGTCACGATCCAGTCGAACTGCTGGCCCTTGCCCGCATGCCCGGTCAGTAGGTGCACTCCGGCAAGGTTCAGGAGCGTCGAGTCGTCGCCCACGCGTATGCGCCCACGGATCGCAGTTGGCGTATTTCCCTCGCCAAGCAGGTCAGCGCACCAGGTGAGGGCGTTGAACAATGCTGTGCGGTCGTCGGGGTCCTGCACGGTGTCGAGTCCGGCCGCTCGGCGGAGGTACTGGAGTTGGTCGCCTGCCGACTGGTAATCCACCACTGACAGGTGCCTGAGCATCGTCTTCATGATGCTGGCGGTGTTGGTGTCGAGCACCCCGTCCTCCCATCGATGAGACGGGAGCTGGCTCGACTCGACAACAGCATCGACGAACCGTCGTCTCGCCTTTGTCCGGGCTACGATTCCAATCCGCTGACCTGGAGCATTGCTCAGGATCCGTTCACAGAAGGACAGGACCCAGGCGGCCTCGGCATCCACGTCCGGGAAGCGGACACCCCCAGCGAGTCCTCCGCCGGGCCATGAGGCCGCATCCGCGGCAGTTAGCGTCTGCCCACCGGTGAGTTTGCTCAAGGAATTGACCATTGCCAGCACTGCCGGTGACGAGCGGTGTGACTGCGAGAATTCGACCGTGTCTGCGCACTCTGCGAGAAGCGCAGCATGGATCTCGTTCGGTTTGGCGCCCGCGAAGCTGTAGATGCCTTGGGCAAGGTCGCCTGCGTAGGTGGTCTTGCCGAAGCCGATGCGGCTGACGATCCGGAGTTGCTGCGGCGTGAGGTCCTGGAACTCGTCCACGATCACCGACGAGAAGTGGTTGCGGTACAGATTGGCAACCTCGTCGTTGGCCAGTATCAGTTCGGCGACACGCGGCAGATCGTCGTAGGTCAGTCGCACTTCTGCGATGCGCTGTCGTTCAATCTGAAGGGCGATCGTGTTGCCACCTTGCTGGAGGGTCTGGTCGACCGCGCCGTCATCCAGGGGCCGTTGCTTGACCTCACGCAGTCGGACCTGGACGTCCCTCGTCATGTCGAAACTGAGTTTTCTGGCTAGGCATTGCTCCGCGACCCAGTCGCTCTCTGGGAGCGTCATCTGAGGGTCGAGACCGATGACGTTGGCGTGCGCGCGAAAGAGTCGAGCGGCCAATCCGTGGAAGTTGGACACGGTGACGAGCTCGCGCATGGCCTGCCCTGGTATGTGCGCTCGTAGCCGGTCGCGAGCATTGTCCCGCGCACGATTCGAGAAGGTGGTTACCAGAACGCGCCGTGGCGCCGCCACCGCGCCGCGCGCTATCAAGCCGTGTGCCCGCAGGGCGAGTGCCTCTGTCTTGCCGCAACCAGCTGGTGCAACAACAAGCAACGACAAGCCCTCGTGGTCGCGGATCTGCGCCTGAACGGGAGTGGGCTCGATCATCACGCCTTCTCGATCTCGCCCAGCAGATCCTCGATGCTCTTGATCTTCCGCGTGGTCGGTTCGTCGAGAAGTTTCGCAACGACCATCGCCGCTCGCGCCTTGTACTTCGAGTTCCGGCGACAGAACGCCGCAACGTCATCGGCGGTGCGCGTAGCCGACGGGCCGGTCATGGCACAGTTCGTCAACTCGTTCGGGGTGAACAGGCCGGACTGGTCAAGCGCCGGCCACAGTACATCTGGACCGATGGCGGTTGTGTACTCCTCCTCCAGGTCTCTCTCGGAGATCCAGATTGAGTGGCTGTTGAGGTCAGCCTCGGCAAACCCGAGTTTGGTGGCTGTGTCCGATACCGCGTCGCGGTCAATCAGCAGGGACATGGGGACGTTGAAGCCTTGCGGTCCGAAGAGCTGCCAGATCGCCCCCATATCCCCAGACCCGCCTGTTTCGACGACAGAGACGCCCAGGCGGTCGAGATCCCGTGTTGTCAGCCCGGCTGCGCGTTCCAGCACGATGCGGTCTGAGATGCCCTCGACAGCGACTACCCTTCGGGCCGTGAGCGGCTCCAGCTTGTCGCGTACCCACCAGCGCACCACCATGCGCTGGTCGGCACTGAGGAACTGCTTGGCCGGCTGAACGACGGTGCCGCCGACTCGGACTGCCACGACGCACTCTGCCGGGAAGGCGCTGACGATGTCAGACGAATGTGTCGCTAGGAGCTTCTGGTTCCTGCCTGCTTGAAGTAGTCGAGCGAGGCTGCGCTGGCTGGTGGGATGCAGATGGATCTCGGGCTCGTCGATGCCCACCATGTTCGCGGTGCCAGAAACCAGGTCGTAGAGCGCGATGGCATAGAGGGCACGCATGCCGTCGGACTGCTCGCTCAACGCACGGGATACGCCAGCCTTCATCACCTGCAGTTGCACGCCGCTCAGAACGTCGTCGTCGGCTGACGCACTGGGAATGAACTGCAGATCGTCTTTGCCGACGGCCTCCGGCAGGGCTCTCGTCAACTGTCCGGCGAGATCTCCGCGGATTCCGTCGAGGATGGTCGAGTCCTTGAGCCCTTCACCGAGCTTCGCGATCAGTTCGTCGAAGGTCGCCTTTTCTGCACCGAGGTCGATCTCCTTGAGTATGTCGTCCAGCACCGTTCGTCGGTCGCTGCGGATGTCTCGGGAGCCATCCGTTGCTCCGAGCAGCTTCCATCCGATGCCGAGGAGTTGATTCCGAGAGAGCTGGCGGCCAGTCCCGGCGCCCGGGGCCGTCCTGTCGATCGAGAGCGTCTGATTAGCGTCGAAGGTGGCTTCGAGGCGGATCGTCAGGCTCGTGGCATTGCCTGTGGCGACGGTGATCTCGTCTGCGAACAGTGCTTGCTCGTCGGCCGAGAAGTTTGCCAGGTCGGCTTCGACGATGAACGGCTGGTCCGGATCGCGAAGGTCGTCGATAGCGATCTTGGAATAGAGCTGCGCGGTGCTCGCGCCGAGGACCAGGTCAATGCAACGAAGGAGCGAGGACTTACCGACGTCGTTGGGGCCGACGAGGACCATGTGTTCACGAACCTCAAGTTGGAGGTCCTTGAGGCGACTGTGGTTGGTCACAGCGACACGAGTGAGACGCACTAGAGCCACACCTCCGCTCCGAGCTGTGCTGCGCCGCGCTCGTCGCGGTGGGCGCGCCCGCCTGGCGAACAGCCCTCGACGAACTCGATTAGGCGTTGCTTGGTGGTGCAGAGCGGCTCGCGATCGCGCGACCTGCTCAAGTCAGCGCGTGTGCTACCTGGCTGGTTCGGAGGGTCGAAAAGCATCGATGCTGCACCTCACAGTGTGTTCCGCCGGCAATATCTGGTTAGGACTCGCGGAGCTCATCGTGGCACGCGGCAACCACACGGCCTGCTTGACTGAACCGGGCGCGACAGAGATCGCCCATGAATTCACCCGGCGTGCGCTTCGATGGCATGCGCGAGGAACGGGCCTGCGCCGAGCACCGGGCAGACGGCTCGTATCAAACTCTTGCGTAGGAGAAGCGCGTGCATCTGCGCCGACAGTTCACCGAGCGGATGAACTTCGATCATGGCCGGTAATCGGCCGCCGCAGTCGGCGTCAGCGCGACCGCCCTGTCGCGAACACCCCGAGGCACTCCGGGTGTGTAGCGCTTCGGTTCCCATCAGCACCCAATGGAAAGCACACCTTGCTGGATCGTCACCGATCCTAGCCTCGCGCACGCGGATCCGCAGGCCAGAGGGGCCGCGCTGCCAGGTGCCGGGCAGTAGTACACAATCGCATCGACCCTACTCGGATCCACGCGTTCGGTGTCACCTATCCGTGCAGCAGTCCCGCCTCGATCGTGACCGCCTCTGGCGGCCCTTCATCCACCGACACATCCCCTGATGTTTCGCTCCTCAGGGATGCGTCGGATGGTGCCGCCCACCACCGACATCCCGACCGTCATCCGGCCGTGGCCTGAAGCAGGAGTGCTGCCCGTTGCGGAGCCGGGCGCCGCGCAGCGCTGAGCCAGGCCCCTCGCGTCATGACCCCTGGGAACACGGCCGAATATCACGTTCGTGAAATTCAGACGGTCTGTCTCCTGCGGCTGTTCTGAGGATCACGTGGGCCACAACGTCCGGGGCCCGGTTCGAGTGTCAGTAGCTCGTGTTTTGATGCCGTGCATCAACCCGGGCACGTACGCCGTCGTTAGACGCACGCCGTAGGGAGTCGATATGTCAGCTCAAGATTCCGTCGAACCGCCCACAGGCCCGCTCGAAGACCTGTGGAACGTCATCGGCCTGCCCGGTGCGATGACGGTCGCTAGCTACCTGACGTCGGAACGCCTGGCGCCGGTCTACCGGCTGATCGTCGATGTGATGCTGGAGAACCAACCGCAGTACCTCAGCGGCATCCCGCACGACCAGCTCGAGACGCTCGTGCGTGCTCGTCTTGCCGAGCACCTCTCAGGTGACGAAGGAACCCTCGCTGCTGTGCAGGACCCGGAGGTGTTGAGGCTGGATGATCGGCTGACCCGGTTGGCAGCGTGGGGTGTCATTCTCGCGTGGGAGGACCGGGTGCGGTCCGACGAGGACTTCACACGTCACCGCGGCCGGTACCAGCTCTCGGAGGAGGCAGCCCAGCTGCACCGGGCGGTGCTTGCCCTGGGGACCACGAATGCGTCGGCCATCGCGGCCACGCTCGCACCGCCGGTCATCGCAGCACAGCTTCAGACCCTGGCCTCGTCCATCGGAACGGACGCGAAGGCTGCGGCGGAGGCGTGGGCTGTGATCTTCCCGACGATGCAGAACATGTCCGACGCGGCCACCGGCTGGCAGGCACGCCTGGCTGCTGCCCTGTCCGGGACTCCGGACGCGACGAAGATCGCAGCACTGGACGAAACCCTCTCGGGGTACGTGAATATGTGGGGCGCGGGGATCGACATCTACTCGGGCGACATCGTGCGTGACGCGACCGCGGTGCTCGCGGTGGAGGAGCGGGCGCACCGGCGCGTCGCCCTGCACCTGGTCGGCGTCGATGCCTCCGAGGAAGCCGTCGCGCGGGCGATGGCCGAGACGGCCAATGGCCTGGGCCGGATACTGACCTGGTTCGACGGTCCGACCAGCCAGGGAGCCTCGCTGCGACGGCAGATCCGCGACACCATCGTCCCCCTAGTACGCGGTAAGCGCGTGCTGGCGGGATTCGGGGGCCACGTGTCGCGCAGGGCCGAGCTCCTCGATCTGGCCGAGCGGTTGGACGGCGCCGTCGACCAGGACGATCTCTGGCGGACGTGGACTACCTACACCGGCCTGTTCTCCGCGCGTCACCTCGGGTTCTCGACGCCCCACCCCGGCCTAGGTGCGGAGTCGATGTCGTTCTGGGACGCCGATCCCTCACCGATCGAGGCAAGGCTTCGCCGGCAAGGCCCGCGGGCCGCCCGAGGCGCACCGTCGCGGATGTTCGACAGGTCTGCCGGCAAGCTGGCCGCGCGGCAAGCTGCCGCGGCGGCAGCCGTGGACGAGGCACGCGCCGTGGAACAACTCCTCGAGCTGTCGGGGCGGCCCCTGTCGCGGTGGTCGAACCTGTCCGATCGGGTCGCGGAGTATCTGGTGGAGTTCATCCAGAACATCGACTTCGCCCTGGCCCACGCACGCCGGGAGCACGCGGGACCCCTTGCTCCGGGGACCGCGGTGCATGCGCGTACCGGCGACGACCTGTGGGACCTGGTCGCTACTGTCCCGGCCGCTGGGACACCTGACGCGATCATCGAGATCCCCGCGGGCCGCTTGGTCTACCCGGACCTGATCGTCACGGTCCTGCGGATCGACACGCTGGGCCTGACCAACGACGCGCCACCGGGCCCCGACTCCACTTTGCACGGTCTGCTGGCGGAGGTCCTCACGGTCGGCAGCGGTCGGGGCCAGGTGGGAGCAGGAGATGAGTGACGACATCGCTGGCGCACCGGTGACGGGGTATGCCCCCGCACCGAACAGGACGACATCGAGCGAGGACATCCCGGCCCGGCTGACGTTCCTGAGGTTCCTGGTCCGCCCACTGGTGTCGGCGCACGTGGACCGTCCGTTGTTCCGTGACATCCAGCGGTACGCCAAGCAGATCGATGGCTACTGCAGACGCCTGGACTATCAGCGCACCCGCATGGGTGACGCGGTGCGGTTGGTGCGCAACCCGGTCATGGGGACGGTTTCTGCACCGCCGCCTCGCCTGGATCTGCCTTCACGGCGGGTGCTCACCTTGACCACGTTGCTGGCGGCTGCGTGCGAGGAGGTCGAGGGTGGAGTCACGCTCGTGCGCCTGTCGGAGATCGTCGCCGAGATCACCCGGAGCACCGACCGCGCGTTGACGCCGTATGACCCCGACCGCCTGACCGAACGCCGTGCTCTTGCCAAGGCTGCGGAACAGCTGGAGCACTGGGGGATCCTGCGCAAGCGGGCCACGCTGGTCGCGGACCTGCAGGAATGGACCGACAGCCGTACCGGGATCGGCGCTGGTTATGACGTGGACCGGGATGCGCTATTGCTGTTCGTCACCCCGGGGACGATCACGCTCGCGGCCTACCAGGAGGACCAGCTCGCACAGGCCCCCCAGGTCCGCGCCCAGCGCTTCGGGACCACGGCCTGGAACAGCGCATTAGATGCGGCAGAGCCACCAGAGTCTGAGCCGGCCGAGGATCCCGGCCAGGATGAGGAGTCGCCCGCCGCCATCTGGGAGACGCAACGGCAGGCCACCCGTGTCGTGCGGCATCTGCGGGCCCTGGTGGAGACGCCCGCTCTGCTGTACGGGGACCTGCTCCCGGACGAGGCGGAGCTCGCGCGGGTGCAGCGTGGCCTGCGTGCCGAGACCGTCCTGGGCCTGATCGGCGGGTCGATCGAGGCCCGGTCGGAGGGCCTGGTCTGGATCAGCACCGAAGTCGACTGCCCGGCCACCGTCGACTGGCCCACGCACAAGACGGAATCCTGGGCCGCACTCATGATCGCCGACAAGGCCGGCCGCGATGGGCACCGCGACGCGGACGGGTTCGTCCACCTGGACACCCGCGACGTCGACCACATCGTCGAGGACCTCCTGGACTGGAAGGGCCACCTGTTCCGCAAAGATCTCCAAGGCCGTCCCGCCGAGACACGCACGGCGGCCGAGGAGGTCCTGCGATGGCTCGGCATGCTGCGCACCGGGCCGGACGGGTCGTGGCGCCTGTCTCCGGTCATGGGCCGCTACCGCGACCCCGAGCTCATCGAACCCAGCCCGGCAACGCACCAAGACGACCTGTTCACCCACCCCGCCCATGACGCCACCGGCGACGACGCCTACGACGCTTCCCTGACGCCGGACAGCCGCCGAGCCTCGTCCGACCACGCGGCGTCGACCGAGCCTGATGGAGAACCCGCATGACCAGCCCATCGACCACCAGCCCCACTCAGGCAGGCCACGCGGAGACGTTTACAGCCCAGGACGGCACGACGGTGGCCCTCGACCCGCACCTGGACGAGGCGACCCTACGCAACTGGCGCCAGGCAGCTCTGACCGGTGGGCTGCCCGAGCCCGGCAGGCGGCGGTGGCAGCAGCTGCGCGCCGGCGTGGTGAACATGTGGGAGTTCGACGTCGCGGAGTACTGGAGCGCCGACGGTCGTGCCCAGTTCATCGGGAAGAACGAGCAGGGCAAGTCGACGATGATGGCGATGACGTCGCTGACGATGCTCACCGGGGACCTGTCTCCACGCTACGTCGACACGTTCGGCAACTCCAAGCGGTCCTTCCGCTACTACCTGATCCCGACCGAGGACCCCAAGGACCGCCGGCCCGTGACCCAGCAGCTCAACCGCGGCTGGACCTGGGTGGAGTACGGGCGCCTGACGGAAACCGGCCCGGAGTACTTCACGACCCTGCTGTTCGTCCAGGGCCGCCGGACCACCCAGCAGGTCGATCCCACCTGGGTCACCCACCAGGGACCTGAACGAGTCCGGGCGGGGTTGACGCTCGTGCAGGGACAGGCGGTCGTCCAGCCGACGATGATCATGCCCGGCCTGGTCCCATGCAAGGACGGCACGGACTACAAAAACAAGGTCGCGACCTCCCTGTTCGGATTCTCCGACCCTTCCCGCCTGAAGATCGTGATCGAGCTCCTCAAGACCCTGCGCACTCCCAAGCTCGGGAACCAGCTGGACCCTGGCTGGGTGGTGGACCGGATCCGCGAGTCGCTCCCACCCTTGGAGACCTCCGAGATCCATGAGCTGGCCGACGGGTGGGACCAGCTCGGTCAGCTCGCCCGGGACCGGGACGACGCCCGGGAAGCTCAGGAGGCGGTCAAGGCCTACCTGCAGGCCGTGTGGAATCCATGGGCCGACGCCGTGCTTCGACGGGCCGCCGACGAACTGGTCGCGGCCGTCACCGCCGTCGACGACGTCACCCGTGAACGCAACCGAGCCCAGCAGACCGCGGACGAGGCCAGGAGCCAGTACGACGACGCACTGGGCCACGAGACCAACACCAAGGCCGAACGAACACGGGTACGGGCGCAGCACACACAGCTCATCAAGAGCACGAAGTACCGGGACGCGGACGCCGCCGGCAAGGACGTCACCAGCCTGACCGAACTGCTCCAGACCGCTCAGACAGCCAGCAGACGTACCGGCCCAGCGGCGGTCAAGGCCCGGGAGACAGCAACACGGTCCGCCGACGAGCTGGACACCGCCAGAGGTGTGCTGGCCGAGGCCGATCGACGCTTGGCCGAACAGGCCGACCTGACCGCCGAGACCGGTCTCGAGGCAGGGCTGCCGGATGCGCGCGCCTGGGTCGACCAGCGGGACACGGAGCGGCTCGAGGCCGGCGTGGACCAACGCCTCCGGGACGTTCACCATGCCCAAGCCCTGGACGACAGGCTGGGCAAGAAGACCGAGCTCCACGAACGTGCCCAGGCGTCCCTGGCCGAGTCCGACGCCCGGTTCGCGCAGCGCAAGACGGAGCACACCACCGCGCAGAACCAGTACGAGAACGCAGAACAGTCCCTCTCCGACGACCTGGAAGCCTGGGCCACCGGCCTAGCGGAGCACCAAGGGATCATGGCCCCACCGGTCGAGGTACGAGAGCGGTGGCTCGATGCGGTCCAGGCAGCCTGCACCGGGCCACGGCCCGTCCAGGTGCTGCGTCACCTGGTCGGCGACCAGTGGCTCACTCCTGCGCTTGAACCGGTCAACGCGGCCGCGGTCACGGCGAGCAACGACGCCAAGGCGGCTCTGGCCTGGGCCCGAGACTTGGACGAGCAGGCCGACAACGAGGAAGCCAGGCCCGAACCGGTACCGGTCGAGCCCGGGCTGTGGCGGCGGCGGCCCCGGCCCGCTTCCGGGCCGGATGGAGCGCCGCTATGGGAGCTGCTGGACCCGCTGCCGCACCTCACGGACCAGGAGGTGGCCGGCCTCGAAGCGGCGCTGGCCGGCGCAGGGCTCCTGGACGCGTGGGTGACTCCAGACGGTATCTGGGCGCCCGGCCGCGACGGCGAAGACCACGTCGTCACGATGTCGAACCCGACACAGGAACGTAGCGAGCACGTCAGCACCCTCGGTAATGCGCTCGGGCTCGCCGAGAAGGCGCACGACGGGCAGCCGCTCGCGGAGCTGGCCGTGACCGCACGGAGTGTCCTGGACGTGGTCCGGTATCGACCCGCCTCAGGCGACTATGGACCTGTCGGCCTCGCGGGCGGCCGACCTGGCGCCTTGGGGTCGTCCCCCCGCGCCGGGGCCGGAGTTCTTGTCGGGGTGGACGGGTCCTGGGTCACGCCGCTGACCTCGGGGCGTGCGCCGGTCCCGGTGGAGGGGGCGAGCCTGCTTGGTGCGTCGGCACGAGCACAGGCCCGCGCACGCACGGTCGCGGCTCTGCGGGAGCAGGCTGGGCAGGAGCGCAACCTGGCTGCGCAGCACGGCCGGGACGAAGAGCGGCATCGCGCCCTGGCGCAGAAGTACGCGACCGTGACCGCTCAGGCACCTGACGACGTCGATCTGGTCACCGCGGCCCGTGACCTCTCCTCGGCGGTTAGCGAGCTGGACAAGGCCGACGAAGAGCTGCGCACCCAGGCAGCGAAGGCGCGAGCGATCGAGGCAGAGATGAACCAGGCGCACACCGCGCTGGTGGCCTACGCCGCCGAGCACACCCTCGTGGTGAACCGGCTGCGCGAGACCGAGATCGCGTTGAACGACACGCGCCACCACGTCGAGCGGCTTCTGCAGCGCATCGCGACCCGGGAACGGGAACAGGTCGACGTTACCGAGAGGGAGGCGACCGTCGACCGGCTCGAGGAGGCCGCCCAGGAGGCGGAGGCCGTGGCCGTTGAAGATGCTGAACGGTGCGAGATGCTGCAGATCGAGCTGGACACGGCCAAGGCCAACCTGACCACCACCCACCAGGAGCAGCTCGACCAGGAAGCCCGGCTCCGCAGCCGCCTCGACGAGCTCGAGAAGGAACTCGACGATCTCAACACCAAGATCCGAGACCTGACCGGGGTCGCGACGAAAGCGACCACGGATCTGGAGGCCGTCGACGAGCGGCGGCTGGCGGCGGAACAGACCCGAACGGAGAAGCTCACCGGGTGGTGGGTCACGGTCGATGCCGGACTCGCCGCCGCCCGCGGGATCGATGTGGCCGACGAGTCGCGCACCCTGACAAGTGCCGTCGGACACGCGCGGGCCCTGCGCACCTCCCGCAAGGCACCCCGCGGCTGGCCGGACTCAGGCAAGCAGTCCGGGGGCGAGGATCGCGAGAGGATTCTCGGCGTGCTGCGCGACCGGTTGTCTGGTCCAGGCCTGATGACGCTGAACAACACCCTGGACCGCACCGGGGGCCGGTCAGCGAGCGTCGATCACGACGAGGCAACCGGCCTGCCTCAGGTCCGGGTCCGTGTCGATGCCTCGGGCACCACGGTCGAACCGGTCGCCGCCGTGCGTGAGCTGGAGAACCGGGCCGCCGAGCTGGGCGCGATGCACGACGAGAAGATGCACGAGGTGATGCAGGAGTTGCTCGCCTCGACGTTCGTCGACCACCTGCGGGCCAAGGTGAAGGAGACCGCCAGGCTGATCACCGACGTCAACACCGTTCTGGACAAGCACCCGACCGGCACCACCCGTACGGTCGTTCGTCTGCAGCGCAAGCCCGTCCCTGAGCACGTGGGCGGCTTCCAGGTCCTGCAGCGGCTCCTGAACGACGGTATCGACTCCCCCGTGGTCCAAGACCAGGTCCAGACGTTCCTGGCCACACAGATCCGCGCCGCGCAGGAGGAGGGTCACGCCTCCGGACAGGACTGGAAGGCACTCCTGGTCGACAAGCTCGACTACCGCAACTGGTTCGCGGTCGTGACCGAATGGCGAGTCCTGGCCAGCGCGAAGGAAGGCGCATCGCAACGGTGGAATGAGCTGACCGCTGCCCGGCACTCCCAGGACTCCGGGGGCGCCAAAGTCATGACGATGCTCCAACCACTGCTGGCCACCCTGGCAACGCTCTTCCAGACCTCACGCATCGCGCCGCGCCCGCTCTGGCTCGACGAGGCCTTCGACGGTCTCGACCAGGAGAACAGCTCCAGCCTGCTGGCCATGCTGGTCGAGTTCGAGTTCGACTTCGTCCTGGCCGGGCCCAAGGCCCTGGTGGCCTCCCGCGAGGTCCCGTGCGCTGCGGTCTGGACTGTCAACCGTGCCCCCGCACCGATACCCGGCGTGGACCTGGGTCTGTGGCTCTTCGCCGGCGGCACCACCGAGCGGATCGAGATGGCCGAACAAACCTGGTCCACCACGGACCTGGACGGTCAGACGGGAAACCACATCGCGAACGACGACCGGCACGACGGCGTGATGGAGGGTGAGGCCCTGTGGACGTGAACCATGAGACCAACGGCCTGCCGACGGCCGACGTGACCGTGCCAAGCTCGATCATGGACTGGTCGCGGCTGCCCGGAGCCGCGGCACTCCTGGCCGGAGCACGCAAGAAGGTCGAGTCCGGCAAGACTGGTGGCCGCAGCGTGCTTCCAGTGGCACCCGAGCACCGTACCGACGTCGGCCGGATGCTCGGCCTGAACTGGGAAGCCACCGACGACCCAGTGAAGCTCGGCCTCCTGCGGGCCAAGCTGGCCGACGCGGGCGTCGACCTGGACGCGCTGCTCGTCGCGGTCGGCGGACCCCTGCGCAACCGGCCCGCCGAGAACCGACAGGCAGCCGAGACGCGGCAACAGGTGCGCGCCGACGCGAGCGATCTCCTAACCCAGGCAGGCATCCCCCGTCCCGTAGCCGACCATGCCGTCGGGAACCGTTGGCTGGGCACCGACCGGCTCCCTGTGGCCCGTGCCGTGGCCACGGCATGGCGCATGATGCCGCACCCGCCCGGTCTGCCAGCGACCCGGATCGGGACGATCGGCCTGGCCGAACTGGCGGGCAAGGAACTGGGCGACCCGCACGCGCTCGACCGAGACCGTGCCACCGGGCGAGCGGCCGCACGGATCCTGGCCGCGACGCTCGCCTACCTCGACAACAACGGCGACGACAATATTCGCGGCGACAACCACCGAGCCGACGACCAGGACGACCCCACCGGTTCGGGCCGTGTCGCTGCCGCGGTAGCGGCGGCCAAGGGTGCACTACGCGCTCGCCCGTGGCGGGCCGCATGGGAGCGCGCCGGTGTCTTGTGCGACCAAGTCTCCTCGACTGTCTTGGTGCTCAACCTGCCGCTGGAGGGACCCAACCCGAACCTCGCCCACATCACCGGCGTCGCCGGTGAACCGGTGTGGATCACCGCGCGGCTGACACGCGACGGGTGTCGCCTGCCTCCCGCCTTGCGGCACGAGCTCACGGTGGTGCGGGTGTTCGAGAACCCGTCGGTGATTGAGGCCGCCGCCGACCGCCTCGGCGTCTACTCCCCGCCCTTGGTCTGTCTGTACGGGCGGCCCTCGACCGCGGCGTGGGCCGTGCTGGCCGCCATCGCGGCCAGCGGATCCCGCATGCTTCTGAGCACCGATCGCGACGGCGCCGGCAAGCAGATCGCCGGCGAGATCGTCACCGAGATCAAGCAGGGATTCGGACCCGGCATGGTGGCCCCATGGCTGCCCGGTGAGGACGGCACATACGAAGAGGAGCGACTCGACGCGATGCTCGCCGACATGTCCCCGAGACCCTGAACGCTAGCCGCGACCAGCCAAACGCTCGGCAACCTACTTCGGTCAGTGCCGAGTGGCCAAGCGACCACCTTGCGGGCAGCCGTCGACAGGCAGTCACGTGAAGGCGCAGGTCAACGCCTCAGGACTGCTGCACGAATAAGTCATACCCTGCCGCTCAGCGCTGAAATGACCCATGTAGCGCTTCGATTCCCATCAGCGCCCAATGGAAAGCACACCCTGCTGGATCGTCACCCACCCTAGCGTCGCGCACGCGGACCCGCAGGTCAGAGCGTGCCGAACCGACGGTAGCCGTGACGTACACATTCCTCGCTCCGATCCGACTTCTGCGGCAAAATGCGGCCGATGAGTGCTGATGAAAGCCCGCGTGAGGGCCTGGGTGCGCGATCCCGAACTCTGGCAGGCGTTGTCGCTGGCACCTGCCTCGCTGCCGGTTCATGGTCAGTCTTCGTCAACACGAACGGTGTTGGAAGTGCGGCACTCATCCTGACCGGAGCGGTCTTCGCCTACCTGGCGGTCAGCGGGCAGACCCTCCACCGACTGAAAGTTGGCGACAACGAGGCAGAGTTCAGCAAGGCCGTCTTCCGAGTAGTGATGCGCAATGCAGGCACCGATTCGGCGTCCGCTCAGGGTGGTCACATGACGGATGTTGCTGCCGGCATCCTCGAAGAGGCCGCGAGCGAATCACCACGTGTTCCGCGGCGGGTCGTGACTATCACGAAGGGATACCGGTTCGAGCAGTCAGCTGTCGCGGCCCTTCGCCGGCTCACGAGAAGCGTCGTCGTGGGGCACGAAGTCGTTGATGTGGTTGTGAACGGAACCATTGCTGTCGACACGCGATACATCCGTGGTGGCATCGTCGAGCCGGGGTTCCTGCTGGAATCGATCGACCGCCTCGCGTCTCGCCTCTTCGGCCCTGTCGGAACGGTCGACGGACTCGAGTACCTGCTGGTCGTGACCAACACCGACGTGCCTCAATGGATGGAGATTGGCGAAGGCAGCAGTCATCAAAGGCGCGTCCGGGTCGTCACGTGGACTCCCGAACTGGGCGACGAGCCGCTCGCCCAAGCACTCGAGTACCTCCTTTGACTCATCCGGTGAGCGCACGGGACTGCTGCACGGACAGGTGACTGGTCGACCTGTCACATGTCCGTGCAGCAATCCCTCCGGGGCAGTGTTAGCCGTGAGCGCCTGGCAGGATTCGCGCCATGACACCGCGTCTTCAGAGAGCGCTGGACGACGTCGACCGCGTGTTCGGCGCCTTCACCTGCGCCGCGGACAACCCATGCACGCACTGCTACGGCGACGACGGCGTGCCGGAGCTAGAAGTCTCCGGTGCGCAGATCGACCCAGTCACGCTCGGTTTGCTGGCGTACGAGTCACTGGGCATCCTCGAGGACCACGAGGCGATGGTCCGTCGAATCCTGCCCCAGCTCGCGCGCGCCATGGCCGACGGGACGGTCCACACCTTCTGGGCGGATCAACACTGCCTGGCACGCTTTGACTGGCGCGGTTGGCCTGCGCCGCAACCGGAGGTGATCGCAGAGTTCATCGCCGCCTGGTGGGCGGACCTGATCACCACACCCGATCCGCATCACAGCGTCACCAACGCCTTCGCAACGTTCGCCGCCCTGACCGGTGACATCGGCGCGGCCTTGGCTGCCTGGCCCGATCACCCGGTCGCGAACCGACATCTCGCGACAGCGAGCACCTTCTGGCTGCACGACCTCGTGCACGACGACGACCCGCTCGACCTCCTGCTGCGCGATGGGCCGGCACCGGCCGTGCAGGTCATGTCCGACTGGTACACCGACGTCGGGGCCGACCGGCTCCGGCGCACCGACGACGAGCACTCGGACACAGTCGCTCTGCTCGCCCTGCCCCTCGCGGAGCGCATGACCAGGCTCTACGGCGCGACCCTGCCCGAGACGCCGGCCTGACCCGCTGCCGAACGCCCCGGTTCACATGCCGATGCCGGACCCGCCGTCGCCCGCGGCGGACTACTTCAGTGAGTCGCGCAGGTCGCGAAGCTCATCGGCCATTCCTGTCCACGCCGCTACCGCCCGGCGGAACGCCTTGCCTCGCGTAGTTCGCGGAACCTTACTAAACGCCAGCGCGCAAGCCAGAGCGCCCTCCACCGCAGTTTGGGCGTTCTCAAGCCGGTACACGTGGGCAGGGCGGGGTACGCCTGCACGGAGCGCCGGGTGTCGGAGTGGTTCATGGAAGCCAGTGTCTGCATGCACCGCCTGGTTCCGCGCTGTGAACAGCTGCTGAAGCCCCGCGCGCCAAGCCTTGAACTGGTCGGGCGGAATGGCGAAGCACTGCTTTAGCATCTCGGCGACACGCTTGGCAGCGCTCGTCCGACTGCCAATTCCGCTGGCTAGCCCCGCCTTCGCAGCCGCCGACAGCGCCATCGCCTCGAAAGCGAACGCCGAAGCCGTGATCGCAACCATGCACGCTCGTGTCTCGGAAGCGAGCAAGTCAGCGCGCAACTGGTCGCTATCAGGGCCATCTGCTTGGAGAAGCTTCGCCCGGAACCTGCGCGCGGCAGCCTCGTGCTCGATTGCGACGCGGAGCCACATCGGCCAGATCTCCCAAGAGAGCAGGACGCGCAGTGCCGGAGGTGGGCTGCCGTCGAGGTTGAGCACGATGTCGCGGAGTTGTAGTTGTGAACCCTCGATGACCAGCACGCCTTCGGGGCCAACGGGTGGCTGTACGGGCTCAGCCCCTTCAGGAGTCGTCACGTGCCGAACCTAGTGGCGCCCTCCTACCCACGCTCGACGACATCACCAAGGATCAGCGTGCGGCTCTTGCGCGGCCGCGGCCAGAACCTGAGTGATCTCATCCGCTCCGTACTAGGTGACCTCCTAGACTGCCGCGATCACGAAGCCCGACTGGACCTCGCATCGCGCAACCTCAGCGCGCTGGAGCGTTTGGAGTGCTCCCAGTGTGTCGACGTGTGGTGCCACGGCTTTCGGCACTTCAGGGTGGCCCTCCAAGGTCCACGACGTCGCACAGACGCACCAGATGCGATCGTCTCCCCCGAAGCCCCTCGCACGCTGATAATGGTCCCGTGTCGGCACACACCTGGATCGCCATCAACGACCACCTCAATCTCCTGACCGTCCGGGAGAGCTACTTACCCGCGGCCGCAGCGTTATTTACTCAGAACGAAGTCCACTCCGATGCTGAGAGCGAGTTCCACTTTGCATCTTCTGTACGGGCAATTCTGGACCGGCTCCAAGTTCACGGCGTCACCAAGGCTCGTGCCCTGACCGAACTGGAAGGGGCCGTCCACGCACATAACAGCGATCCAGACATGCAGTCAGACCCGTATAGCACAGAAGCGATCACTGAGGAACTACGCAGATTCGCCAACAGCACCGATCTGCCAGAGTTCGAGCTATACGAAGAGCCCGATCCATTTATCCGCCTCGATGCTTGGATTGTAATGCGGTTGGCCCTCGACGCTGTCGACGACGACTCTATGGAGATCCGTTACGAACTCAGCGACCTTAAGACCTGGGGACTCCTAGACCCAACCACGCCGATCACGGACCTCGAACGTCAGGACCGGACAGCTCGCGTGGCCACCGATGCACCACTGATCGTCCTCACAGAGGGGTCAACTGATGCGTCCCTGCTCAGCCTCGCGCTTTCAGTGACACATCCTCATCTTGTGGGGTTCGTCCGCTTCATGGACTTTTCAAATCGCCCTGAAGGAGGCGCTGCAAGTCTCGCCAAACTTGTGACGTCGTTCGAAGCCGCCGGGGTCGCGAATCGAGTCCTGGCACTGGCCGATAACGACACCGCCGCCCACGACGCATTAAAAAAGCTCAAGACGGGTCGACTTCCAAACAGCTACCGCGTCCGCCACTACCCAGATCTTCCCCTGCTTTCCGACTATCCAACTCTTGGGCCACAGAGCAACGACCCGGTTTTCATGGACGTCAACCGCAAGGCAGGAATACTTGAGATGTACCTGGGCCGCGAGCTTCTTGAGGAACACGGACGGCTGGCGCCAGTTCAGTGGACCGGATACGTAAAGAGCCTAAAGGCCTACCAAGGCGCAATCGATGATCAGATCAAACGTCGCATCCAAACCGCATTTCGGAAAAAGGTCACACTTGCACTCAACAACCCGCGCGCTGCGACCAACCAGGACTGGACCGGTGTCCGTGCAATCATCGAGACGATCCTCACCGCATTTGACACGCCATAGTCCACCGAACTAGCTGAACTCTGCTTCCCGCACCGCACCCGCCCCCACGTGATGGGTCACAATTGCAGAGTTACCATCTGCAAGATGCGACTGCACTGCCCCGCTTCCCTCTAGAGACTTCTACCACTCGTCCAAGCGGTCAGGGACGTACGCCTCCGCGGCCGCCTCTTGAGCGTCGTCATGCCCTTCAAGTTCAGTACGTCGACCTGTTCGGCGGACAGGTGCAGCTCGCACACCGGACAGCGCGCTCGGGCGATCGTGAGCAGGCCCCTCAAGCCCAGGGGCAGAGCCCAATGCCTCGCGCAGCTGGGCCGAGGCCCACCCTGTAGCGCCGCCACGTGCGGCCAGGCCAGCTCCCCTTCGCGCAACGCGCCCTCAGCTAATTGCCCACCCGTAACTCACACCTCGAACTGATCCCGCAGCAGCAACTCGTCGAGTCGCACCGTCTCGCCACCGTCGTCGGTGGCGAGCACCGCATAGCCGTCCACGTTCAGCACCCGCCGTACGGCCGCCAGGACACCCGCGATCTCAGCGGCAGCGATGCCGACCGCGGCGGCGAGCGTGTCTCGGTGGGCCCGCCCATCCCGCTCGAGCAGAGCGCGCAGCATGGCGCCCACGATGGCGTCGTCCGCTGCTGCTTTGCCGGCAATCCGCCGCTCCTCGACATACACCGGGCTCGACAGCACAGCGGTGGCCAGGTCCTCGCCGGCGCGCGCTGGCGGAATATGAATCGCGTCGGGGGCTACCTCGAACAACGCGTCCTGCCCGAGCCCATTCGCGTGCACCGCGTCACCCGTGACGCGCTTCCTCGTCGCCCGCGACTTCGGCTTAACGGCGGACTTGGGCTGGGAAGGCTCAGTTACTGGGTCGTTCCACCACACAGGCACCTGCGGTGGCGCCATGCTCCACCCTTCGGGCCCATCGGTCCGGGACACGCCTTGGAACACCAGCGCTGGAATCGTGATCTCGGCGAGCGACGCCCCTCCGTGGTAGCCGGCCTGAACCCGCCCGTGCCGCAGGTCGTCTCGCCAGAGCAGGATCGCCTGGTCGCCAGCCTCGCCGTCGTCGCCGGCCACGACGCGCCGCCCTGACACCATCACCTCCCCCGGCCCGACCGCGGTCCCGTTCGCCATGGGCCGCCACCGCGACTCAGCACCCGTCGGTGGCGCGTTCACGGTCGCCCTCTCAACCACGTGGCCGTGATCCGACGTCAGAACCACAGCGCGACCGTGCAGCGCCGCAAGCTCCAGCAGGGCCGCGAGCGGCGCCAGTCGCGCGATCGTCCACGACTCGGCCGAGGTGTCGTTCTTGTGTGTCGCGTCGTCGATCGCGTTGATCACCACGCCCACCACGGGAACCTTCGTGTTTCCCATCGCGGTTATGACGGGTTCGGGAAGTCGCGCGCCGCCCTCGGCCCGCAAGTCCCCCTTGTGGAACAGGACCGATCCCGGGAAGGACTTGGCCAGACCCGCCTTCTCCACCGCCCCGTCCCCCGACCGCACCTGCCCGGTGAACAGGCTCGTCCGCGAGACACCGGTCGACGATGGCAGCGCGGCTAGCGCAGGTACTCGCCGTCGGCTCGTGGTCGGCACCCACTCGGCAAGGCGGTAGCGCGTCACCTCGTCGGCCAGGTCGGCAGCGATCGCAGCACTCATCCCGTCCAGCACCACCAGCAGCACGCGGTTCGTGGCACGCCACGGCGCAACCACTGCGCGCAGAAGACGCTCCACCGGTACAGCCCCGGTCAGCCCGGCGCCCAAGGCGAGCTCCACGTCCGTCTCGTCAAGTCGTCGTGCCGCCAGCTCGTCCCGTGCCCGGCGGCGGGTGCGCACGTTCTCGATCAACCTGCGGTACGCGTCGCGCACCTCGGGATCGTCCGACGCCGACCAGACAACCCCCAACGCGGCGTCAACCCACGCGCCATCGTCCATTTGGCGGCGCAGGTCCGCACCGAGGCTGTCGGTCGCGACTTCCTTGGTGGCCAGCCAGCGGTGCAGCCGCACCGCCATGCGGGGCGCCTCAGCGCGGCCGTTCTCGGCGTCGCGGTGGGCCAGGAGATCCGCGAGCGCTGCCTCGACAGGTGCCGAGGCCGTGCCCTCCAGAGCTGCGGCCAAGTGTCGAGCACGGGCGGCGTACCCGGCGGGCAGCACAGTGGAGCGTTCGGCACCCGCCGGCCACCGCAAGTCGCCGAGCAGCGCCTGCGCCATCTCGAGCAGCACCGGGAGGTCGCGGGCCGCGCGGTGGTCGTCGAGCGACAGCCGGAGCACGGCGGTGTGCGCCACCTGCACCACGGCGCGCGCCTCGGCAGCGCTGAGCGCGTACCCGCCGAGGTACTTCTCAACCCGTGCCCGGGCGGCGACCTGCTCCTGCGCGGCCGCACCGTCCTCTTCCGGCCAGAGCACGTCGACAGCGAGCGCGACAGCGGCCGGCGCCACCAACTCGGACGCCGCCGCCACGCGCAGGGCGAAGGCCGCCGCGGTACCGAGCTCGGTCTGGGCCCATCGGGTCAGACCCTTGCGGATCTTTCCGTCGACGGCGGCCCACGACGCCCGCGATTCCTTGGAGCCCAGCGTCATCAGGAGCAGCACCTCGTCCAGGGGCGTTCCTGGATCGAGACGCACCAGGCGGGCGAGCAGTGCGCTCAGGGCGTGCTCGGCGGAGACGGCGATCTTGCCCGACGCCGCCGGCCAGCCCCCGGGCGGCTCATGGTCCAGCAGGGCGCTCGCCGCCCATTCGTAGCGGCGAAGGTCGAGGCTGACTTCCTTGGCGCCCGGGAACAGGCCGGGGATCGCGGCCCATTCGTCGGGCATGAGGATGTCGTGGGTCAGGGCGCGGGC
Source organism: Promicromonospora sp. NPDC057138 (assembly GCF_042670845.1). Taxonomy (NCBI): domain Bacteria; kingdom Bacillati; phylum Actinomycetota; class Actinomycetes; order Micrococcales; family Promicromonosporaceae; genus Promicromonospora; species Promicromonospora sp. NPDC057138. The sequence continues at coordinate 42,896 of NZ_JBHUUX010000004.1, forward strand.
AAAGACGACGTCGCCCAGGTCCTCTGTGGGGCGGTCTGTCAGGACGATCAGGTTCTGGTCTTGCGGCAGCGACTCGTAGGCGTCCAGGATCGCCAGCTGGGACACGCCAGCCAGTACCCGGATGGTTCTGCCGTCCGCCTCGAGATCTCCGTGCTCCCACTCAGGCAGGGCGCGCAGCACCAGGACCCGTGCGCCGCCTCCCCGGCGAACCAGTGCGTTGGCCCGGGCCTGGACCAGGGCCTTGGAGACGACGACGGCACGCGGGGCCGCGCCCGCCGTACGCCCCGTGCTCACTCCCACCGCCAGGTGACGCGCAGCGTCTTGCCGGCGACGGGCTTGGTGACCTCGTCGACCAGCTTCTGGCTGAGCTCCTGCACGTGGACCACCTTGGTCAGCGCCACGGACTTGTCGGAAGAACGCCGCGCGACGTCGTCGGCAGCATGACGCTCTCGTTCCTCGTGCTTCTGACGCAGCTTCTCCAGCTCGGCTGTCGCGGCCGAGGCCGCCGCCTCTGCCGCACGCTGCTTGAGTTCGGCGTCCTGGCGCAGGCGTCGCTGCTCGGCCTCCTCTTGTCGCAGGCGCTGAGCCTCTGCCTCGCGCGCCGTGTGCTCCTGAGCTCGCGTTTCTGCCTCGCGGCGCTTCCGCTCGATCTCGTCGGGGTCCACCTGTGGCTTGCGGTGCACAAGGGTTGTGGTCACGGCCGCCTGCGCCTGGGTGAGGGCGGTGGTCAGGTCATTCTGCGACTGGTCGGAACGGGCGACGGTCTGAAGCGCGGTCCACGCCGCATCGCCGTCAGAACCCCCGAGCTGGGGCAGCTGGTCAAGAAGTCCCCAGTTGGCTCCGCGCACCGCGTGACCGACCTGCCCGGCGGTCGCGGTAGATCTCGCCAGCGCGCCTAGCTCGTCGGGCAGCGAGAACTCCGCGAGCGTCTGCACCAACCCCACTGGGTTCGAGTCCGACACCAAGGCGGCCAGCAGGTCGCGCCCTCGCACCGCGGACGCCCAGCGAGGCGCGACGTCATCCAGACCCAGCACGTCCCGGTGCGCGGTCAGCTGGGCGACCAGCAGGTCTGCACCCTCCTTCAGCCCAACGGCCTTGGCCCCGACGGCCTTCGCGAGTCGACCCACTGCGGCACTGGACAGGTGGTACTCGTCGGCACCGACATCGAACAGCGCCTTGGCGCGCCGCAGCGCCGTTTCCCACTCGCCCTGCGTGGGCAGCACGGGCTCGCGCAGTTCCAGGTCGCCCGCGAGCGTGCCGAGCGTCGGTTCGGGGAGCCTGTTCCCGTAGCGGAACCACTCCCGGTCCTCCAATGCTGCCCACGCGAGGATCAGCAAGTCCTGCGTGTCGGAGGTCATGCCGTGCCCGGCTAGCGCAGCGCGCAGGCCCGCCACGGTGGCCTCGCCGCTCGCGGCCTTGGTGAATTCGTCAGACCAGTGGAAGTGCTGCCGATTCAGCACGTACGTGGACTCGTTCAGGTTGCCCACACCGAACGCCCCGACCACCCGCCGCACCTTGGTCAGCGTGGCCTTGTCGACGGGGTCCACCCGACCGTCGGACGAGGCGACGGCGCGTCGCGCCAGCTCAAGCACCGTTGCCAGCTCCGGGCGTCGCACCTCCTCCTCGGGCCGGTCGATCTGCGGGTGGGTCGGATACCGGGCGGTCAATGCCGCACCGAGCACGCCGTTGACCGCCTGCAGCAGCGTCGCCGCCGCGGGCTTGGTCGGGTCGAACCCTTCTGCCAGCGTGGCGAACTTGCCACCCGAGTTGTGCTGCCGCACCGCGGTGTCGGCCTTGTCGATGCCGTACGCCTGCCGCAACGCGGCCCGGATGTTCTCGCAGAGCGCGTTCTGCTGGACGACCATCTGCCTCCGCGCGGGCTCCCGCTCGGGCACGGCCAGGCTCGTGGAGTACTGGTCGAACCGGCTGCCGGTCAGGATGTACTTGAGCTGTACCAGCTTGCCCAGGTCGTTTTGCTTGGCCTGGGTCAGGAAATGCGGCAACCACGCGATGGTGTCGGTGACCAAGTCGTCGCTCCGCAGTGTGTAGAGCCGCTCCTCGTCCGACGCAGGGCTCTGGTTCTCGTCCCGGTCGTACGGGAAGTCGACCACCAGCTTCCATCGACCGTCCACGGCTCGGAACGCCTCGGTGGTGAGGTCCTTGGCATCGCGGATGTTGCCGAAAACCACGTCCACCTCGCGACGCTGCCCGCGCCACACGTGCGACAGCGAGTACTGGCCCCCGCCCAGCGTCGCGGACTCCTTGGCTCCGATTTCGGCCACGATCATGTCCCGCAGGAGGTTCTGCCGGGCTCCGAACCCGTCCTGCGTCTCCACGTAGCTGAGCAGCGCGTCGACGTCCACGCCCGACAGCTGGAGCGAAATCACCGGGTCGTCCGTCTCTCCCACAGTTATGCCGCCCCACTGGGCACTCCACTCCCGCACCAGGCCGGCGACCTGCGCACCTTCTCGGCCCGGGAACGGCGACCGGATGGTCCCGTGGTTGAGCGCCGCGATGCGGCTCGCGGTCAGATCCTTGAGCGACGCCGCCCCAGGCGCAAGCGCCGCCACCAGCAAGGACTTCGCAATGCGATCGTCGCGGCGGAACGGCTCGTCCCGCCCGAGCCTCTGGAGCGCCGCCTCGTCCGCAACCTGGTGCTTGGCCATCAGGTAGGGCAGCACCTTGTCCTTGTAGTACGACCGTGCCGCTGTGAACAGCTTCTTCATGTCCGGGGTCAGCGGGTCCTCACCGGCCATCACGACCACGTCGAATAGGTCGCCCAGCGGAATCACGTCGCCCACGGTCAGCTGGTCACGGTTGCGCTGCAGCAGCTGCACCATGATCTTGATTGCCGTGCGCTCCCGCCGCATGATCGCGGACAGAGCCACCATCGCGTCCACGATCGCCGGCGAGAACGGGTACACCATCTCGAAGTCGCCGCCCTGCGACCCCGCCTCGTCCGTGAGCAGGTGGTTCCATGCCCGCCGGTTCGCTTTCACCGCGCTCAGTGCTGCGCTTAAGGCGTCACGGCCCGCGTCACTCGTCGGCAGTAATAGGCGCTTGTGAATGATCTGCGGCAATGCCGCGGCCGGCAGCTCGATCTTGGTGAACCGGTCCTCCCACCATTGGAAGTGGTCGTCTAGCGCCACCTGCTCCGCGCCGACAGCGCCGCCACCCAGGAAGTCCTTCAGCGCCCGCTGCCGTGCCACGAACGACACCACCGGCACCGGAAGGCTGCCCGTCCCTGTCTCCACCAGCTTGGCGACTTTGGACGTCTCGTTCTGGATCTTCTCCGTGTTGCGCAGGTGCCCGGCCAGCCACAGCACCAGCTCGTCCAGGAACAGGACGACGCCGTCGTACCCCAGGTTCTTGGCATGCTGGGTCATGACCCTGAGCCCACTGGACATGTCCAGCCACGCACCGGCCGTGGCGTACCCCGTGAAGTAGTACTCCACCAGCCGCGCCACAACCATCTGCCGTGTGCTGTCCGCCGGCGGTGCCGTTCTCGCCGCCTCATACGTGGCGGCTGGGTCCGTGGTCGCCTCGAACGCGCCGAACGGGTCGGGGGCGGGCGCCGCCTGTGCCGTGACCGTCGCCTCGAGCCCGAGCGGCGCGAAGAACGCCTCGTCACCAAGTTGCACGCGCAGGCGGTCGGCGTCTGTGAATAGGGCGTCCGACACCTGCAACTGCGGCACCTCCGCCTCCGGGTGCCGTGCCACCATCGCATCCCTGTACCCGGAGAACAGCGCGCCCTCCAAGGTGTCCGCCCCCACCAGGTGGTAGTCGACGGCGAACAGCTTCTTGCCCAGCAGATCCCCGTGCCGTCCAACGACGTCGCCTAGCTCTTCCTTCGCCCGGGCCGTCGGGTTCCCAGTGAGCAGCAGGTGCATCACCGCCATGTAGTGCGATTTGCCGGCACCGAACGAGCCGTGCACGAACGCTCCCTGCGAAGTGCCCTTGGCCAGCGCCGACTCGACGAGTGTGAGCCCGTCGTGGAACTTGTCGGCGATTGCCGACGTCACCACGTAGTCGCGCAGCGTCTGCTCAGCGGCCGGCACGCCCTCGTGGATCTTCATCACGAAGTCCGAGTCCTGCACAGTCTCCGGAATGTGGATGGCGTCGCGCAGCATGGTCGTGGCGGTCACAGGACTCTCTCCCTGGCGGATGTTCATGGGTCAGGCCTTCTTACGTCCGCGCGATCCGACGGGCGGCGCCCAGGCGGTGACCGCTTCGCGGGTGGTCTCCAGGCGGGCCAGCTCCTCGTCCAGCAGGCCAGCGACCAGGTCGGCAGGGCTCGCGTTGAACACCGGGTCCACCTCGCTGTGCCACTGCCGCAACCATGGCTCCAGCTCGACCAGCCCGCCCAGCAGCGGCAAGAGTTCCTCATCGCCGACGCCGAGCTCGTGCTGCCGGGCGATCTCCCCGCCCAGGGCGAACGCCTGGTCACGGTGGTCCCACCCAGCCCAGCCCAGGACCGGCGTGGTGTCACCCCGACGCCCGACGCCCGGGTACAGGACGAACCGCTCCTTGGGCACGTCCAACTTGCCCCGGTGGGTCCACACGCCAGGCCTGAAGTCAGCCGACACGTACTTGGGCGGCACCGGGATCTCCACCTGCGCGCCCGCGTCCTCGCGCCGCTGCAGGTCCCATACCTGCTGCCACGCCCGGAACTTCACGAGGCCCGACGGCTTGTAGCGATATGCGGCCAGGTACGGCACCGCCTCACCCGGGGCGAGCGCGGTCAACAGCTTCGCCAGGTCCTGCGTCGCCGCGCCGGTCAGGGCAATCGCCAGCTCACGCAGCACACCGTCGCCGGCCACTAGGTCGGTCAGCTCCGCCACCGACCGCGTGACCGGCTGACCATCCGCGTCCCGCCACAGGTCCCGACCTTCCAGCCGATCCAGGATCGCCGTCCGGAGCGCCTCGTCGCGCTGCTTGGCCCACGGAGTCGTAGCCCAACGCCGCTTGAACTCTGGCTTCTCCAGCAGGCGGATCGTCGGGTCGGACTCGATCAGGGCCAGACGGCGCTCCACCAGCGCCCTGTAATCCACCGGCCAATGCAAGGGCAGATCCGCGATCGGCACCGAGCCATGACGGTCGAACCAGGCGATCTCATCCTCGCCTGCCTCGACTTTCCGCGCGAGCGCGATCTCGAAGGCCCGCTGGCCAAGGACCAACCGACGATCTGCCTCAGACCGAGCGCCCACGTAAGTCAGATCCTCGTCGATCAGCCCGTAGAGGCGATAGACCTCCCAGTCCAGTTCCTCCTGCTCGAATACCATCCGCTCTCGGAGCGATTGCCACTCCTCACGCGCTTTGTCCAAGCGGGACTCGAGCCAGCCCGGGTCTCCAGACCAGGTGGGGTCGTCCGCTGTCACCTCCGTGACCACAGTTCGCGGGGCCGAAACAGTCAGGCTCTGGCCCAGCGTGTCCAGCAGGTGACCACGAGCGCCGGGCAACGTGGATGGAAGCGGGAACTGCAGAAGTTTGGTCGACCCGAACTGGTAGAAATCCTCCCACGGTGCCGAGGTCTGACGCCCTCCCCTTGCATCGGCTCCACTGCCCTTGTTGTGGCTCACCTGCTTGAGCCAGAAGCACGCCGTCGAACTGTTCAGCACTCCCAACAGCTCAAGGTGGTCCTGCTCGTTTGCCGACTCTGACAACTTGATCACCGGCGCCGTCTGCTTGAACACCTTCCCACCCCGGTCCACCGCAAAGTGGTTGTGGGTAGCAACCTCTGCAAACGTGATCGCCCAAGGATTAGCACCCTCATCTTTAGGGAGCTGGTGCCATTCGTACCATGGCCGACCCTCGGCGAAGTATGTCTGCTTCGAGAACGTAGCTCGATTGCCGAGTTCAGTTCGCAGACTCCACAAACGTTGTGCCATTTCTGGGTATGAATCGAGCCCTTCGAGGTCATGATCGCTCGTGTACGGAAAGAACGCTCGATCACCGGGCAGGATGACGAAATCGCGAACCTCATCTCCGATTGTCAGGTCTCGAAACGAGTCGTCCGCACCCAAGCGTTCCGGGACTCCCGGAACCATCGTAAAGGCATCGTCGGCCCCCATGACTCCAAAGAAGCCGATCCGGACGACGCCTAGGCCAAGTGAGTTATCGCTCGAAGCGGCGAGAGCTTCCATCGCCGCACCTGCGCCTCCTCCGCTCAGCGACCACGGATGCTTCTTGAGGGCGTCGCGCCTGAGGTCAGTGACCGTCACATACGTGCCGTCGTACTCGCTGTCGTCAACGTGACCAGAGATCTCCGACCAAACCAACCCCTCAGCCGGGTCGACGGGCTGGCCAGGCTCGCCGCGCACGCCGAGCACGGCGCGCACGGTACCTCCGACCGGGTTCCGCCGTCGGCCAACCAGGATCACCGTTGGCGTGTTATGGCCTGGCACGGGAACACCTGCGGTATCGATCACCTCAGTAAGGTCCACGGGGTTGTCCTGGTGGTAGCCGGCAAATAGGTCTTCGACAAGCTTCTTGCCGAACTCACGCTTCATGAACCCGTTGCCGGTGATCTGGCCCACGTGCCCGGCCGACCGGCCGGGCTGCCCTTTCACCGCGAGCCGGAAGAACAGCTCCATGAACGGGACAGTGAGCTGATACTTCATGTGCGCTGTCTTGTAGGCCTTGCGGTACGCCGCGTTGAGCACCTTGTCCTTGACTGTGATGTACGGCGGGTTCCCCACCACTACGTGATAGCGCCCCGGGGTCAGGATGCCGGTGTACTCGCCGAGGTCCTCGGCGTCGTACTGGTACCCGGCCTCCGCGTCTGCCACGTCGCGGTCCTTGGCGGCGTCGTCCAGCGTGCCGTCGATGCCCAGGTCGAGCGTGCCGTGGTCGAACAGGCGCTGGCCCTCGGGTGCGCCGCCCTGCTCGCCGAGCAGCGAGTCGCCGATGGCCAGGTGAAAGCCCATGGGCGCGAGGCCGACAAGGCTGCGTTCGCCCTGGGTGAGCATGCCCGCCACGGTGAGCCGGAAGCGGGCGATGGCTATGGCGAACGGGTTGAGGTCCACGCCGTGAAGCGAGTCCATGGCACGGCGCACACGTTCTTTGGCGTCGAGGCCGGGCGCGTCCGCGGCCCACGCCTCGTCGAGCCGGCGGAACGCCCCGAGGAGGAAGTGGCCTGAGCCGCAGGTCGGGTCGATGAGGCGCAGTTCGCCCAGCGACACCTCCCGCAGTGCGGGTGTGAGGGTGCGGTCGAGGATGAACCCCTCGATAAAGTCGGGGGTCTGTAGCAGAGCGTAGGTGTCACGCGCGTGGTCGGACAGGTCCTGGTATAGGTCGCCCAGGAAGCGGGTGTCCAGGTCAGGATCGGTGAAGTCATGCACCAGGTTCCCGGCTGTGTCGGTGCGGCGCCAGAAGTCGATCAGGCCTGACGCAGCCCACTGGCTGATTTCGGCGCTCCACACCGCGTTGTGCTTCCGGTCCACCAGCGCGGCTCCGGCGGGCTGGGCGGCGAGCACACCGAAGGCTTCCTGCAGCCAGTACCGAAGGTTCAGAGTGGGGTTAGTACGGAAGAACGCGGTCTGGTTCTCGGCTGCCCGGTCGGTGCGGTCGCCGGGCCCGGCAATCCAGCCCACCGCTACCGGCAGCCCGTCCAGCGTGGCGCCGACCAGGAGGTCGTTGTCCTCGCAGAACCGTACGAACGTGGTCGTCAGGATCCACGCGACGGCTGCCTGTTCCACTTCGTTGCGGCTCCATTCGGCCCATGTCAGGCCGGTGCGCTCCCGCTTGAACGCCTCGTGGTACTGCCGCTGCAGGCGGCCACCCCAGGTTGTGGTGCTGTCGCCTGCCCCGTGCTGCAGGTCCTCCTGCACTGCCTTGAGCTGGGCCTTGAGGTCCTTCAGCAGCGCGGTCGAGCTGATCACTGGCGTGCTCCGGAGGTCGTCGGGGTCAGAAGTTTCAGGTCGCGTGGCAGGTCGAGCACTCCGCCGGGTCCATGCGGAAGGCCGTCCGCGTCCGGTGACGCGACCAGCAGCCACCGTGCTGCGGGCCGTCGGGTGCCGATGTCGAGCAGCAACGAGAGCAGCCTGCCCAGGCCGTAGCGCTGCAGCGGGCCTGCGTTGACCAGCAGCAACGGCTCGGGTCTGGCGATAGTCTGCTCCCAAGCGGGCGTGGTGGCCTGTGCAACGAAGCGGGCTAGGCGTTCACGCTGCGGCGAACCCTTCTCGGCGGCGTCAACGCCGAGCAGCCCCGGCCACTGGGCGCCCATCTGCTGGGCCAGGTCGCGACCGGCGCGGACCACCAGGTCGGCGACGTCGACCACCTCGACGCCGAACCCATCGGCGAGTGCGCGGGCCGCGTCACCATAGTGCTTGCGCGGCACGCCGAGGGTGAGGGCGCGATGTGCGGCGAGGGAGTCGACGAGCCGCTGGCGGAGCTGCTCCGCGGCGGCGGAACCGATGCCGCCGCCGAGCGGCGTGGCTGTCGGGGAGGCACCGAACACGGTGCTGCGGGGTTCGTAGACGCCGTCGCGCAGCACCAGGTCGGGGAAGACATCGTGGATCAAGGGGTCGAGGTTGCGCGGCAGGTCGGTGGTGAGTTGCGGGAAGCGGGCTCGGACTGCGGCGCGGACGGATTCGGCGCGGAACGCGCGGCCGGGCTTGCCGCGCAGCACCAGGCGAACCGCCTCCAGTGGCTCCATCGCCCTGGGGTAGAGCTCCTCAAATCCTGAAATGCCAACCTGGGAGCCGGCCTCAGCAGAAAGGCGCAGCAGGCGCTGGGTGCTGATGTCCCAGTCGGGCAGCTCGGCCGCGATCTCCCGCAAGGTGGTAGCGGCTCGGACCTGCGGCACGACGCCCGTCCCGTTGCCCTTGCCGACCATGTCTTCCGCCGCGCGAGACAGGTCGCTGACCACCTCGAATAGGGCGTCGACAGGTGGGTACTGGTCACCCGAGTCGAGCGGGTCGGCTGTATCGATGAGCATGAGGAGGTCTGGGCGACGGGACTTGAACCCGGGGCTCTCCGAGGTACGGGTTCCGGACGTCCGGCGGCGCAGGTCCAAGCACGGGTCGGGGCTGCGCTCGTCCAGCACGTGTACTGCCGCTACGAGGGCGGTGCCGTAGCGGAGTCGCTCGGCATCGTCGGAAAGTGTGGACCCGCGGCGCGCGACCAGCGCCTGGGCCAGCTCAGGGACGGTCATAACGCGGGCGTTTGCGGCAAGGATCTCGCCGACCTCGCGCTCGGCCTCTCGTAGGGCGGTGTTGCCCGCCCAGACGGCCGCAGCGTCGGTCAGAACACGCGCGACCTGAGCCACCGCCACGCCAAGCTCACGGGTCTGCGGCCAACGACCAGGCCTCGCGCTCTCACCGGTGCCGAGCCCGAGGCCCGATCGGACCAGGGGCTGCACGTCGGTGTCGAGCATGCCCACCAGGGTGCGGACAACGCGCTCAACGCCCAGGTGGTCGTCATCGGACACCCCGCTAGCCGGACGAAGCGTGACACGCCACTGCTTCACCCGTCGCTGGATCTCCTTGCGGTACCGCTCCCCCAGGCCGCGGACCTGGTTGATCTCCACGGGGTGCTTGCCCAGCAGGTCGCCTACTGTGACCACATCGAGACGAGCCAGGCCGGACAGAGCACGGGCACTCAGCCCGGCCTCGGCCAGCTGGGTAGTCAAGGTAGCCGACGACGCGCGGGCGTCGTCCTGCTCGCGGGCGTCCTCGGCATCAGGCAGGGAGTCAAAGACGTCCTGCCACGCCTGGTCCAGCTCGTCAAACGTAGCGAACCGCTCCTTGGCATCCGGCGACAGGACACAGGAGAAGAACTCGGCCAGCTGGTTCGCGACCGCGGGCTCGAAGCTGGTGGGCTCCACCACTGGCCGCTCGGACGCCGTAGCCGGAACGCTCAGGCCGGCGCCCCACCAGGGCGGCACACCCGTTGCCATCTCGAACAGAGTGGCCGAGACCGCCCACATCTCGGCAGCGCGGTCGAAGCGCCTGCGGCGACCGGCGCCCAGATAGGGGTCGAGGTATCCGGGCGTGCCGGCAGTGAGGTTCTCGGCGGGCTCCTGGGCGAGCGAGAAGTCGAACAGTGTGATGCGACGCTTGCGGGTGCTCGGGTCCTGCGAGATGCCCAGGTTGGCGGGCTTGATGTCGCGGTGCGAAAGACCCTTGCCGTCCAGGTACGCCATCGCCTCGATCAGGTCGCCGCCGAACTGCTGCAGCTCGCCCAGGGTCGCGCGCCCTTCGGCTGCGAGACGACCTGCGAGGGTCTCCCGGCCGGCGTCGGACAGCAGGAGCGCGCGGCGGCCGTCGATCGTCAGGCTCTCGACGAGGCGGACCACCCGCGGGTGGTCCAGGGCGCCCAGCACCTCCGCCTCGACCTGGAGGCGACGGCCAGCGCCGTCGTTGCGGGCGACCTTGAGGATGCGTTCGGGGGTGCCATCGTCGGCGTCGTAGTCGCGGACTCCGAGCGCCACCCCGGAGGACCCCTCGCCACGGCGGGCGACGACCTCGAAACGGTCGGCGACCAGATCCCCGGCCTGGGCGTCCAGAGCATCCGCAGCGGTGGGCTCGACCTGCGTTTCCGGCTTTCGGACGTCGTCCCAGGCGATCCGCAGTTCGAGGAGTACGTCCTCGATGCTCGCCGGGCGTTCGGTCTCGACGACCTGTGTGGCATGGACGACGACGTCGGCCAGCAGGTCGGGCAGGCCAGTGGTGACACGGCGCGGGTCGAGCGCGCCCGTGGCGTGCACCTCTTCGAGTGCCTGGAAGGTGGTGGCGGGCGGCTTCCCCGTCAGGATGAGGAAGGTAAGGGCGCCGTATCCATAGACATCCAACGGAAGGCCGGGCACCTCCTGGACGGAGCCGCGTGCCTCGGGGGCGAGCCAGATCCAGTCGTCCTGGTTCTGAATGCCCATGATGTCGGCGACACCACCGCCGATGGTCGTCCAGCGAGAGGTACCGGAGGTATCGCGATCCCTCTGCCCTGCATACCAGTCGCGAACCGTGAGGTTTGGCTCGCCCTTGGTCTCACGGACCCAAACCCGCTGCGGGGACAGCGCACGGTGCAGCAGGCGACGGCCGTGGGCGTAGCGGAGGATCTCGCCGAGCTTGTCGGTCAGGGCGACGCGCTGGTCCAGGGTGAGTTCCTTGCCCGGCCCGGCGAGGTACTCCTCAAGCGGGATCTCGTTCTCGTCGTACTCGAAGACCAGGGCAGGACCGTCGTCGGTCTTCTTGAAGTCGGTGGGGACAGTGATGCCCGGGTGCTTGAGGCCCTGGGTGAGCTGGAACTCGCGCAGGGCGAGTTGTTCGACGCGCTGCCGCTCCGACTTGGGCGCCTTCGGTACGACGTCGAACAGGCGGAGGCGGCGCTTTAGGTTCAAGGGCTCGGGCAGATTGACCAGGACATCCTGCCAGTCCGGGCCCTGCGCGATCGGAGTGGAGTCCTCGACCGCAAAGTCGCCCACCATCCGGGTCTTCTGTGCCTTCTGGAAGTCCGCCTTCTTGCACAGTGTTCGAACGGTCTTGATGCGCTGGAGGTCCAGGATGTGATGGCTCGGCTGTGCCGCGAGGTACTCGGACAACCTGGGCAGGGGCGGCTTGGCCCTCACCTTGTACGTGTCAAGCACGACAACGCCGGTGCGTCCGTACTGGTCCAGGTCAACCGTCGAGCCCTCGCCATGCAGGATCACGAGCGGCTGCGCGAAGGGCACATACTTCTTCTGCGCCGCCGGAGCGTACGACTTGAGCAGGCTCGCCAGGCGCTTGGCCTTGCGGTCCGTCAGGAGCAGCGGGTTCTCCACGTTGCGCGGACCGTGCTGCCAACGCTGAGACGTGCCGCGGATGGTTCCGTGCCAGCCCTTCAGCTCGGCCACAAAGAAGCCAGCCGGGGTGAGGATCAGGGCATCGACCTCGGCGATGCGGCCGGAGTCGTCGATGAAGGTGAGGTTGGTCCAGGCGGTCGTGAGGCCGTCGTCGGGCAGCGTCTCCCGGAGGCGATCGAGCGCCTCCTGCTCCTTGGGAGTCGCTGACGGGCCCAGCGGGATCCAATTCGGGGAGTCAGGCGACATTGTGAGACGTCCTCATGCTTCGCTGCGGCCCCCTAGGCGTCGTACTCCGTCCTGCAACCCCTGCTTGCGGCGTCCTCCCAGGTCTACCGCCGTCTGGAGGCTGGCGCGATCTGCAACGGCTTCGAACGTGAGGATATCGGACCTGATCACGGGGATCGGTGGCTGGCGCGGCGGTGGGTCGGAATGTCACCTGGGTGATGTCGGAGAGAGCAGCCCAACCCCATTGCGGCGGTGCGCTCGGCGCGGCTCTATCTGCACGGTCTTTGGCTACACGTTGGCGACGTTGCACACCCCGTATCCCGCGCAAGATCACCCTCGAGACGCTCCCACCGTGCACCTCGACCCGGCAGGATCGTCCTGGCGCCGATCGAGGAGGACTCTTGGCAGGACAACCAGGCGGGATCTTCTGCATCGAGGGCCAATGGGACGGCGACCTGCGCGTGAACGCGTCGGTCAAGAACATCCTCGAGCTCCTAGGCCTGGAGCTGATTCGATACGTCCACCGCGACGTCGCGACGGCCGAGGAGTTCCGGTACTACATCGAACGCTGGCGAGGTCGACGGTTCGCGTCGTACTCCGTGGGTTACTTCGCCACGCACGGCAGCTCCCAGAGGCTCCACCTCGGTGAGGGGCACGAGCTCACGGTCGACGAACTTGCCCAGCTTCTCGCGGGGCGATGCACCGGACGCAAGATCTATTTCGGCGGCTGCAGGGTGCTCGATGTCGGGGAGCCACGGCTCCGCAAGTTCCTCGACACCACCGGAGCTGAGCTGCTGTGCGGCTTCACCAAATCCGTGAAGTTTGTCGAAGCCGCCGCCTTCGAAACCGTCCTCCTCGATGCCCTCGTCAACGGCACTCGCATTGATCGCGTCCAACAGCTTGCCGCATCGAAGAAGTGGGCCTCGCTCGCCGCCGACCTCGGATTCACAATCGTCTACCGCGGTCCGGAGCGAGCGATGTGGAAGGCGAACGGCAATTCTCGCTGACCCCCACGAGCCCCAGCGTCCGCTCGAGTCGCGAGTTCGCCGGCGGCGGCAGGCACATCGACCCGCGTCACGGCATCTCCCACTACGGCCCGGCCGATTCCGGAAACGACCGTCCCCGTACGATCCGGGTCGGAGTCCACCATCGTCTGGAGATCCTGTCCTTGTTGGTCTTCTGGGTGTGCCCTTTGAAGACGGATCGACCTCGGGCATTGCCACCGACGTTCCATTTCCTCTCCGACAGGTTGTCGGTTGCACACGGCAAACGGAGGTTCTGGCGCATGACCCGTTCGGCCGTGGCCGCTGAACGCCCTTGGGAGGAGACCCGGGCCAGACCGCTCGGCAGCGGAAGCCGGTGCCTGTGTCGAAGAGACGACCCATTCTGCCGCGCTCAGGCAGTCACACAAACGGCTGAGGCACCGCCAACTCGGCGGACTACCTGGTGAATGCGTGCGGAGGCCGATCGGGACTGACTACGGCGCCGGGCCGTTCACGACACGATGTCGGATTCGCCCGTTGCCCGGCTCGATCCATACTCCGCCGTGCCCCACGGCCACCTGGCTGACACCTGGCGCTCCTGTTGCAAAGATCGAGTCGATCGTGGCGATGACGTTCGCTAGGCCCGTGGCTGGTGGCGGCGACGGCTGAGCAGTGAACATGGCATCGAGGGTCAGCGAGGAGACGCCAAGCGCCTCGGCAAGCCCCGGTCGCACCCAGGCCATCGGCGTCGTGGCGCCGCTCTCCCATCGAGTGACCGTGGTGCGCTGGACTCCGAGCCGCGCGGCCAGCGCTTCCTGGCTGAGTACGACCGTCCGACGGCGTGCCGCCAGATGGTCTCGTCGGACCTGAGCGGTACGGGTACTCAGCGTCATGCGAGCCTCCTGACTCGATCCCTGTTGTGGTGTCCCTGGTCAGCGGCGATAACGCTAGATACCGTGGGACGCCAGAGGTGGGATTTTTCTGCCAGTTCGGCATCGACGTCAGGCCCTGTGGTCGAGGTGTGCCAGTCGCAGGAGAGAGGGGACGGTCCCGATGGACATCCCTACAGAGTTGACGATCGGTGAGCGAGTCGCGCGGGCTCGGGTGGCTCGCGGGATCAGCCAGCAGGCCTTCGCCGGCCTTGTCGGCCCTTCGTCAAGCTGGGTCTCCAAGGTCGAGCGGGACGCTATTCCGTTGGATCGCAACTCTGCCGAACTCCGCTTTCAGACAACATCAGGTGGCAAGGCCGCGTAGTAGGTACCAAGTCTCACTTGCATCAAGGACCGCATGTAACACGAGAGGAAAGAGATGACCAACGTCCATGACGATTGGGGAATGACAGAGTATGAGTACAGCCGGCTGGAGGACGCCGTGAATGATGGGGTAATCCCGCTAAGCGAAGTTCTTGCCAATCGTGAGAACTTCAAGAGCGGAACCTTATCGGCTGATGAGCTCATTCACATTTTGGCCAATGACGACGACGATTGACCGGTAAGCTCACTCGTTCCGTCTTGGCCGCTGCTTTGGGGGAGTGCGCAGTTCTGGATCAACTTGCATATCCAGCACGACCTTGAGGTGGAGTTGAGCGCTGGATGACGCCTTGGGCGACATCCATCCGCTCTCTTCACCGTAGCCACATCCGCGTGGCCGCGTGGTGCTCGCCGGAGAGCCTGGGGTAGAGGCTGGTATGCGGTCCTGTTACGGATCGCATACGTCCTCGACGTCGAACCTGGGATGCTGAAGGGCAGCTCGCAGATCCCTCAGGTTCCCAGCGTGACGGGCGACAGCTCGGCGTCGACCCTGCCGCTTGCCTCGTCGTTGAAGACGCGCCTGCCGGAATCGCCTCGGGACGTGCTGCCGGCTGCCGGACTCTTGCCCCTTCTGACGACGCACGAACGTGCACGCCTGGACGGCGCCGACCTCTACGGCGAAAGACCTGGCCGCGGTAGAGGTCGCTACCAACATGCGAACGATCCAGGTCAGGCTCAGGGCAATAGTCGATAATCGCCCCGCTGTGGTTGAGGCTGACCGTGTTGAATCCCGGCCATTCGGTCCACCAGAGCGGCGAATCGTGCGTCTGGGCCCGGTGAACACGTCCGTCAAGTGATCTGAGTCAACGGTGTGTCGTGCGGCGTGTCGTTCGGGTAACCCGCCAGCTCCCGCGAATTGCTCGCCTTTCCTGCAGCGGTGAACGAAGTCGTCGACGTTCCGTGCACGTCTCGGCGGCCGCCTGGCGCTGCTTGTTCACGCCGAACGCCCCTCCAAGGCCTCGACCTGCTCGACGACCTTCGCGATCTGGTCCACGTGCGGGCGTGGGCCAGGAGCGCCACTGCACCCCGTACACGGCGGCCGCGAGCTCACGGGCCCTTGTCGTCCTGAAGCCGTCGCGCGGCGCTGGCGATCCCTGCGGATTTCGGCGCGCGGGTCATGCCCCAGTCGGCTGCCTCATCAACGCGCGGTCGGGGAGTACCTGATGATCATGCCGCTTGCATCCCTGCTCATGTTGAGTTTCCAGCCGGCGCCCTGCACGGTGCGCCCGTCCCACTCGTACTCGAAGGTGGGACCGGGTTCCGAACTGAACGCATCAACGATCTCGTCTTTCGGGGCTCCCGTCGCGTAGCCAACGCACGCATCGACTTTCTCGGCCATATGGGCTTCCATCTCGGCGTCGGTCGCGCTGATCGTGACCGACGACTCGGTCACGGTAACGAATTCGTCCCAGCCTTCCGTATCCGAGCATTGCTCTCGTACGTCGTCTGTCGTCACGGCGGTTGGCGATCCGAATCCGCAGGCAGCGAACAGCGCCAAGGCGGCAGCGGCGACGACAACGCTCACGACCCCTCGCAATGGCGAACTGTCCATACGGGAACGGTACGCCCCGCCACCGCCGCCAGGAGTTCCTCACCGGGGCGGTTTTCAGGCCCCGGTCCCGACCTCGCGCCACCGCGAAACGGCCCCACAAACATGACACCCGAATAATCCAGGCGGGTGCGCACTTTGCGACGAGAACCGCAGAACCGTGCGATTCCCGACGTTGCCGGCGACGTCGGTCGGCGCTCCTCGAGTGCACCAGCTGGGCCGACGTGAGCACATGGCGAGCCGTGCCCGGTGAGCGCGAGGGCTCAGGGCCAGGGCCTCGGCTGGCGCTCGTGCGCTCCATCTCGGTCGCGGACCGCATCATCGGTGGGGTGAAGAACGCCTGCACGTGAACGAACCGCGCCTCGCGCCCATCACGGTTGAGCACGGCCGTGGGCAACGTCCAGAACGAGAGCCCCCCAGCCGAGGTTGTGCGGAGTGTCACCCGGCGAAGGCGATCGATCCGACGCCCGGCAGCGGCTACGAGTCCTGCCGTGCTCGACAACTGTTGCGATCTGGGGATGCCGCCGGGCCGTGAACCCACGACCCCGGGGGCCGTTGGGCGGCGCCACACGGGCCGGCGTCGTTCGGTTACAGGTCCGGGTACGGCTGGAACACCTGGTCGACGCGCAGGAAGGTGTCAGAGAAGTGTTCGCTACTGATGTCTCCGTTGAGCACCCCCGTGAGGAAGTCGGTGGTCGTCATGTCGAACCGCTCCCATTCCTCGCCGTCCGCGTTCTCGACGTAGATCGGATATGCATCAGGACTGGCGCCGGGCTCGGTGCGCCAGAACAGCATCTCGCCGTTCGCTGTGTTCGCCCACGCGGTCAGTCGCGCGTCGCCCTCCGGCAGGTCGGCGGGCCTGGTGTCGGGATCGTCCTCCCAGAAGATCAGGAGATCCCGGAAGACGCCGTCCGAGTCGAGCAGGTTCCGGCTCAGGTAGCGCTCGTCTGGCGCGAACACCCGGATGTAGTCGAACCACAGCCCGCTTCCTCCGGCGTCGACCAGTCTGCGGTAGTCCTCGGGGATCTGGATCTGGAGCCGGCTCTCGGCACCGTTCCAGTCGAAGGGCTCTTCGCGAGGGGTGAGGCGTCCGGCGTCGATCAGGTCTTCGAGGCTCATGGTCAGCTCCTGTTCCCGAACCGAAAACCGTCCGCGTTCTTCGGGAGGTTGCCCGCTGCCACCTCGTCGGAGAGCAGCGGCATGTCCGGCAGATTGTCGAGGGTGTAGTCCAGCTTGTAGCCGTTGGAACCATCGGCGCCGAAGTGGATCTGCGATGGGACCACGGCGTCGCCATCGTACTGAGGTGTGACCTTGTAGGCCACGTCTTCCCCACCCTCGACGACCTTCCGTACCTCGCGTTCGATGGCGCGCTGCCACGGGCTGTTCGACCGGTCGAACTGCGACACGAAGTTGGCAGCGTGGTCGTTCGGCCCTCCGAGCTGTGCCCCGTGCAGGTGACCTCTCTGGTGCGTGCCACTGACGTACCCCAACGGGTCGACCTGAGGATCGGTCTTGCCGCCGATAGAACTCTTGGTGAGCTTTGCATCGATCCCGGAGGGCCGGCCGAGGTCGTCAACCTTGTAGGTCCCGCCATTGATCTTGTACGTACTGTTCGGCTTCAGGGCCTTCGCGTGCACCGCGTTGTGGACGAGAACGGGTGTGTCGCCGGCATAGACGAAGTAGTTGTGGTGGGTCTCGACGTGGAAGTTGTAGACCGTCTCCACGTCCACCTCGGCACGGGTCTCGACCTCGATCGCATCGACGGTCACCGTCCCGTCCGGGGTGACGAGGGTGTCACCCACGTGGAGGAACGCTGCGTCGAGCCAGCCACGGCCCTCGACCATGAACGGGTGCTCCGCGGTCGTGGACACAACCGAACCGTTGATCGTGAGGTGGAACAGCGCGTTGGTCTGCCTTACGAACGTCTGCTCAACTATTTGCAGCTCGTCCATCCCGGTATCCAGGTTCCGGGCCCAGACCTTGTCCCCCACCCGGATGTCCTCGATCGGACGCTCGCCGTCCGGGGTGTGGATCAGGGTCCCGGCGACGAAGCACTGGCCGAACCCGAACTTGCACCACCCCTTCTTCAACCCCTGCTTGAACGCACCCTTCGCCAACCCCTTCGACAACCCCATCGCAGCCTTCGCCGCACCACCCAGCCCGATCACCGACAACGCGGCACCGGCGATCGCGATCCCCGCCTCGGCCCAGGACCGCTCACCCGTCGCGGCCAGCGTGATATTCGCGACCGCACTGACTATCGCCGCCACCGCCGCTATGACGATCAGCACCCCCGCCAGCGCCGCGCCCACGACCGGGATGAACGCCACGATGATCGCCAGGATCCCCGCGATGGTGGAGATCATGTCCGCGATATCGGCGATCGCGGCAACGAGCTTGGAACCCCAGTTGTCCCACCAACCATCATTCAGATCATCCGAGCTGGTGATGTCCTCGATCCGGTCGACCGCATGTTCTGCGGCCCGGTCCCGGTCCGACACAGCCGACTCCACCGTGCCCCGCGCCGTGCTGATCGTGGAGGACGCCTGTTCGGCGTCATTGCCGGCCTGATCAGCCTGCCGCTGGTACTCCGCCTTCTCCGCATCGTCCTTCGCCGAATCGGCCAGCTCCTGCCACCTGCTCTGTGATCCCGACGCCGACTGCGCCTCGTCCTGCGCCGTCCTGGCCTGCTCCAGGGCGGCCAGCGTCTCGGACTGCGCCCGCTCCAGAGAGCTGGCGTACCCGACAAGTGCCTCACCCGCGGCCAGATACCGCGAATGCGCCTTACGGATCTCACCGATGGTGTCTTCCTTGGCCTCCATCAGCGAATCCACAGCCTGCGAGATCGTCCCCGCCACATCAAGACGCGACATCGCCGAGGCGGCGTTGTCGATCGAATCAGCGACCTCCAGATACTCCTGCCCACCCGAGAGGACCAGCACCGGATCCCCCGGCGTCGGATCCGAGTCCAACCCCACCGGCGACCAATCAGACGGCCTCATCACGCCCCACCCCCACCTGTCCGACATGAGCGCTTTTCGCCCGCATGGAGCCTATGCGAAAGACACCCCCGATCGCGGACACTCCGGACTCTTCACCACATGCAGCATCAGCAACACGAGCTCGCAGATCGTCACGCTCGACCAGCGGAGCGACATACCCGAGCAACGCCAGACCAGATGGGGTTCGAAATCGCCGGCCGAGGACGGCCGACGCGGCGAGGGCCGCCCGAGTGGTGTCAACGGAGCATCGGGAATCGCTCCAGTGGCCGGGAGGCTCGGTCTGCACAGGGTGTTTCAGGTGGTCCTTGAGGGCGGCGAGACCTCCATCGGATGCAACTCAGGACGTGCACGCACGAATCGCAGGAGGTGGCGAAAGCTTTGTCCGTCCCAGCCCACGTCAGCGCTCACCTCGACCACGATCGGCTCGACCAGGGTCAGGTCGACGACCTCGCCCCGAGCGGCATTGAAGCGGGACAGCGCAGCCCGTGGCACCTGCGCCGGCCATGGATGCTCACGAGCCGGCGGCCTGAGCCACGGCGCCAGCGCCGTGTACGCAAAGGAGGGTAAAAACGGGTGCGGGTCAAGTCCTCGATCCACCACCACCAGCCATACACCCGACAGGCGCAGCGCCATGTCAACCGTATGTCAATCGAGGAAGAGATCGCCCGGCCCTCGGTAGCTCAACTCGACGCCTGGTCCGTCAGGGAGCCATCGCGCGTGAAGTATGCCCACCCTGGCTGGGTTGAGCGCAATCCCAGCGGTGCCCAGAAAGTCGTTGCTCGGAGACCAGAGATCGACTGTTCCGCTCGAGCCGTCCGTCACCCGCAGCCAGCTGTCGACCGGTGGTCCGGCAGCGGTCCAGACGACGTTGTGGAGCTGCACCTTCTGCTGTCGCCATCGACGGCGCAAGGTTCGGGCGGTGCGGCGGGTGAACTGCAACCACGCCTCGTGAGACCCAGGAGTTGGCCAGCTCGGCAGACTCGTTAGCACAGGACTGAGCTGAGCGATCCACTCCCGCATTGACGCCACCGAGTCGAACTCCACCGCGGTCTCCTGAACAGCGACGATGGCAGCGACACGGTGATCGAATCCAGCACGGATCAAGATCGAGGCTGGGGCCATCAGAGTGCCGGTTTCGACCGCTGTCGTTGCCGATCCATCCAGGTCCGCGGCCACAAGGTTGCCCTGTGCCGTCTCATAGACGCGAGCCGCTTCCATTCCCCACACCAACTTGTAGATCAGATTCGACTCGATGAATTGGGCAACGGCGACCCGAGCACCCGGCCCATCCGATTCCAATTCCCCCAGTGGTCCGCCGTTGACCCAATGCGCGAGCACGTCTCGCCAGTTTTCCAATGGGGACTCGGGCTGGAAGGTAGCTAGAGAGAAGACCGTGGAGGCGATCTGCTCAAGACGGACGGTCGCGGTCGCGTCGTCTCCTTCGGCGATTGCTGTTTCGGCCTGGTCGGTCAGTTCAACGATAATGCTAGACACTCCGCCGAGTTCTCGGCCGGCGTTAGCGCCCAGGCCTGCCAAATACCAGCCGCGTCGCTGTGCTGCTGTCGAGGAAGCCCAGATGAACCGGGCCCGGGTGGTAGCTGTCTCTCGCAGTGCGCTAGCGAGGTCCGCGTCAAGGCGTCGGAGTTGCCGTTCCCACAAGGAGTCCTTGAGTACGTCGGCGATCAGCTGAGTGATCTCGTCCGGGTCGGCATCGTCGTCACCGACGATGCTGAGGATGCCTGCGTCGAGCAGGGCCAGGTTCGATTGCCAGTCTGCGGCTGCCTCCTGTTGCAGCGCCGGCGCCTCACCCTGCACCACGGGCAGCGTCCAGTCCCAGCCGCCGGTGAGATAGTCGAGGAAGTGCTGCACTTGATTGGATCCGAGCGTGGCGACAACACGCTGGATGAGGGCGATGCTCACCTCGATCAGCCCTGACCGCAGCGTTTTTCCGGCGTCTCCATTGGATAGCTGTAGCCAATCGCTCCGTCGGCCTTCTCGTCGACGTCTGTTGGGCTCGAACAGGGGATACAGCACGAGTCCTTCAGTGTCGACGAAGGCACGGCCAGCCCGGCCAATCACGTTGGCGAACTCCGAGCCAGTCAACATCGTCCGGCCGCGGCGCAGCCCGTGGAACAGCACCGCGGAGGCCGAGAGATTCAGGCCTTGCGCAAGAGTCGGCGAGGCGACCGTGACCTTGACGAACCCCTCGTGCAGGAGTCGTTCGACCTCACGGCGGAATGGTCCGGGCAATGCGCCATGATGAATCGCGACACCCAGCTCAAGACATTTCAAGATCGGATGATCCGCCCCGAACCACTCAGCGCCAACCACCAGGGCGGTGGATAGATCGACTCCATCTGGCAGAACCGAGTCAATGAAACCCTGTCGATGGAGCTTGAGGACCTCGCGAGCGTAGGGCTCGACCGAGTTTCGTTGGGGGCAGAAGACCAGAACCGTCTGCCCCTCCCCGACCAGGCGCCACGCAGTCGCGATGACGAGCTCGCGCTGGTCGGAGGGGAAGGGCTTCTGTCGGGGGCGGGAAGCGGCTGCTGCTTCCAGGTACCGAGGGATGAACGGCCGATCCTCGCCAAGAGTGATCGACAGCCGAGCGTGATCACCACGCCACTCCACCAGACCGAACCGTTGTTGCGTGGGACGCCACTGTTCGCGATGCAGGCCGCCCGCGGCGTCGTCGGTGATCCAGGCGACGAAGTCGTCCAGGTCATCGCCAGAGGGGAACACCGCCGACAAACACACGATTCGGCGGGAGGCGGCGTCTGAGCGGCGCAGTAGTCGCTGGATCTGGGCTTCGTATCGGACTTCGCGCTCGGTCGGTCCGATCATGTGGCCCTCGTCGAGCACGATCAACCCGACGTCGTCCAGGATGGTTGGGTCGGTCCTGAGGGCGAAGTCGAGCTTTTCCGGGGTCGCAACGACGATCTGGCTCGACAGGAGAACATCCTCATCGACGTGGCTGACGCCCATGCTCCCGTACAACGACGAAACCCGGGCCCCGAGCGGCCCAAACGTACGGTCTAGCACCTGCTCGGTCTGGGCCGACAGAGCCCGGAGCGGCGTCACGTACACGACACGTCGGCCCTGGGCCAGGCACGACAGGATGCATAATTCGGCGATCCGTGTCTTGCCCGCGCTCGTCGGTAGCGCAACGACGAGGTCGTCGTTTCCGGCAAATACCCGGTCGACCACGTGCAGCTGGGAAGGCCACAGGTCGATCTCCGAACGACTGCGGGCGAGCAGGTTTGCAATGAAAGTGCGGCGCAGATAGCGCCACCGGCCTTCCCGTCTGGTGTCTGCGATATCCATCGGCGTCCCTGCCACCGGTGGTGGCTGAGTCGGCAGATGCGCAGCAATACTGGTCTGCGCCAGATCACCCAGCAACCGCCGAGTGAGCCGGTAGACCCACCATGGTCCCGGCATTCTCATGTCGTAGGCCGCGCGCTCACCTATCGCCAGATCGCTCAGTGCCGTCGTCAACAATTCCGACTGGCGATGTGCCAACGCGAACATGGCAGCAGAGACCGCTGACATGTAGTTCTCGCTCAGCAGGAGCGAGACCGGACCCAGGCCTTCCGCGGGATCGTCGTCCTCCCCACCAGCCACGTGGGCGGTCTCGGCGGGTTCGAGGAGTGCGGCCAGCACCGCATCGTCAGTCAGCGCAGGTGACGTCCTCAGCCGTCGAGTCCGTTCCTCGACGTCGTCCAGGGAGCGCATCACCAGATCCGCGAGCGTCTGCTCCATCGGCGTCAGCCGGCCGGACTGCCGGCCGGTCTGAACGAGCGAGTAGGCGCGTGCCGCATAGCCCGCCAAGTGGCTGGCGACACCTGCTATCAAGCGATGAAACGCGAACTCCTCAGCACCCGAGACGTTCCTGGTTGCCGCCTCAAGCGCGTATGAGGCGTGGATAAGGCCTTCACGTACGTGGTCGCTATCCCCGTCGCCCAGGACAGCCTGCAGCGGTGCTTGCAGTTCGGGGGCCTCGAGGATCCGCAGGCTGGTCGAGATCAAGGAGTAGCCGTAGTTAAGGAGGTCGTTGTCCAGAAAAGTGTCGAATGACGGCGCCCCCTGCGGCAGCAGCCCGTCACGGCGGATCATCGACTGCGCCTGGCCCCTGGCGAGAAGTCGGCCTCGGAACTGGGGAGCGACCGCCGCCCCGAGTTCCTCCGACAGCGCTCTGAGATCACGCACCATTGGCGATCGCCTGCTCGAATGCAGCGCGGATGAACTCCTGATGACCCTGCACCCGCAGGATCACTGCTCGTTGCAGGATCTCTCCCGAGTAGCCGGCTAGATCCGCCACCACATGGTTGCTCGGGTCGTTGCCAGCGAACAGGAACATCAGATGGGTGACGCTTTCGGGCCTTACACCCTCCGTGAGCAGAGCCTGGAGGATTGCATCGCCCAGTTCCTCGTCAACCGTGTGCAGCAGTCGTTCTGCGAACTGCGTCAGCGAATGCGCCGACGGCAGCCCTTCCTCCCGCTGAAGGCTCTGTCGGGCTTCCGCGACGACTGAGGCTCGGGCTTGCGCGCGGCTCTTGGCCTCACCCTTGACGATCAGTACGCGTGTCCCGGAGTCAAGTCTGGCGCCCAGCACGTCGTCACCCCGCATCGCCCAATCCTGATGGTCGCGGTGTATCAGACGACTGGGACCAACGACGTACCCGCAGTCCTCTTCGAGATAGGCGCTGGCGAGGATCTCGCCCAGGTCACCCGAGCGTGCGCCTGGTTTCTGGGGAAACTTCTTCCTCAGGAACTCCGACACCTGCGGCTTTCCGAGCCGCTCGGCGATACGCGACAGGGACGCGGACTCGGCGTAGCGGCTAGGCAAGTCTGCGGCGATAGAGCCGACGCCGACCGCATCGTCGACAGACACGAGAACGCCAATAGTGTGGGACCCGACCAACGTCGTCCTGACCGGCTCGCACCATTGGTCATAGCTCGTCACGCGGCTGCTCTCGATCTACGCCGCGCCGCAGCCTGGCGGGGTCCCCCTCGGTCCATACTGTGATCGTCGCACCGCAGTTCACCAATCCGCCAGGTAAACGACGCCAATCACCCGGTATTGCTCCGGAACCCGAAGCAAGTGCTTCTGCCCTATGGGCACTGCGCTTAAGCGCGTCCAGGGGATCGTCGCCAACACCACGCACCCGCGCCCGCACGCCCACATCGTGCTCCGGACGCGTTGAGTGGCGGCTGAAGACCGCACGGTAGTCCGCAGCAACGAGAGCAGCCGCGAGCGTCGTCCCGAGCACGACGCCGAGCGCATGTTCGGGAAGATCTAGGGCGCTGGCGGTTCCACGCTCCCCACCTCGGTGTCAGGACGGACACGCACGAATCGCAGGAGGTGGCGGAAGCTTTGTCCGTCCCAGCCCACGTCGGCGCTCACCTCGACCACGATCGGCTCGACCAGGGTCATGTCGACGACGTCGCCCCGAGCGGCATTGAAGCGGGACAGCGCGGTCCGTGGCACCTGCGCCGGCCATGGATGCTCACCAGCCGGCGGCCTGAGCCACGGCGCTAGGGCACGGCGGGCTGACGGCGACAGCGGCGTGGTCCTTCCCACGATCCGCAGGCGTCCGTCGATCGAAAGCCCCGCGACAACCTCCTGCGGGGCTGATCGTGTGCCGATCACCGCACCACAGACGACGTCGACAGTCTCGCGATGCTTGATCTTGAGCCAGCCGCGCTGGCCAGCCGGGTAGGGCTGGGCTCCGCCCTTGACCAGGAGGCCTTCGATGCCCACGACCGAGTAGGTCTCGAACCACTCGATAGCGACCTCCCGATCCCCAGTGACCGGTGAGAGGTTCAATGGCGGCCGCCAGATGGCGGCGAGCTGCTCCAGGAGCTCGCGACGGTCGTCGAACCGTAAGGGCCGAACGTCACGGCCGGCGCACGCCAGGACGTCGAACGCGGCATAGGACGCGGGGTGGCCGACGGCGTGCGCAGCGGCGCTGCGAGGACCACGTCCCATGCGTGTCTGGAGAGACGAGAAGTCGAGACGGCCGGAGGACCAGATCACCACCTCGCCGTCGAGCACCGTCCCGGGCGCGAGCTGGTCGACGCATGCCGACCTGATCTCCGGAAACGTTGTCGACAGGTTGGTGCCGCGGCGTGACCACAGGTTCGCGCCACGCTGGTCGCACGTGACAATCAGGCGAAAGCCGTCCCACTTGGGCTCGAACCTGCACCCGCCAGGCAGCGCGCCCGCATGCGGAATCTGCTCGACGGCGCGAGCAAGGGCCACCTGAACCGGACCCGCAAGTCCGGGAGGCAACGTTGCCGACATAGTCCAACCGTCGCCCGGCGCCGACCACGCCGCACGCCAGGCGCTGACCAGCATCGTTGCCACCGTTCGGCTCCCCCGACATACAATCGAACACATGTACTACCGTCGTGCGGTCTGGGAGGCGTGATGTACGCCCTCTCGCCACGCCCCACCAGCACCGCCACCATCAGCCCCACCAGCACCAACGCACTCCGGGTCGCGCCAGTCTCCGTCTCGTGCGGATTCCCCTCCCCCGCCCAGGACTACTACGACGGCCCGATCGACCTCACCGACATGCTCGTGGAAGACCGCGCCGCCACCTTTATCGTGCGCGCCGCCGGCGACTCCATGACCGAGGCCGGCATCAGCGACGGCGACGAGCTCCTCGTCGACCGGTCCAAGACACCCCGCCACGGCGACGTCGTCGTCGCCGTCCTGGACGGCGAGCTGACCGTCAAGCGCCTCGAACTAGGCCCGCGAGGCGTCGTACTCCGTGCCGAGAACGCCCACCACCCCGACATCACCATGCCCGAGCTGTCCGACCTGCAGCTCTGGGGAGTGGTCACCTACTGCATCCACCACCTGCGGGGGCGCAGATGATCGCGCACGTCGACGTCAACAGCGCTTATGCGTCCTTCGAGCGGGTCTTCAACCCCGCCCTGGAGGCCGTGCCCCTGGTCGTGCTGTCCAACAACGACGGCATGGTCGTCGCGGCCTCCCGCGAGGCCAAGGCACTCGGCCTCGACCTGGGCAAGCCCTGGTTCGAACTGCGACCCACCGCGGCCCGGTCGGGCGTCGTCGCGGTGTCGAGCAACTACGAGCTCTACGGCGACATGTCCCGACGCGTGATGGAGGTCCTGGAGCGCTTCACCCACGACCTCGACGTGTACTCGATCGACGAAGCCTTCCTCACGGTCGACCGGCGCACCGCAGCCGACCCCGACGCGATGACCCGGCTCGGACACGACATCAAGGACGCGATGCGCAGCCTGCTCGGCTTGCCGGTGTGCGTTGGGATCGCCGAGACGCGCACGCTGGCGAAGCTCGCGAACCGGGCTGCGAAGAAGATCGACGACTTCGATGGCGTGTGCGTGTGGCCGGCCATCGACCCTGCCTGGCGCGAGAGATTGATGCGGGCACTGCCGGTCTCTCAGGTCTGGGGCATCGCCTCGCGCCTCGAGCGACGCTTGGGCGGGCACGGCGTCCTGACGGTCTGGGACCTGGCCACCGTCGACCCGGCGCACATCCGCGCATTACTCAACGTCGTCGTCATGCGCACCGCCTTGGAGCTGCGCGGGGTCGCGTGCATCGGGCCCGAGGAGGACCACACCGGGAAGAAGCAGCAGATCATCGTGTCCCGCTCGTTCTCCGAGAAAGTCACCTCCACCGTGACCATGCGGCAGGCACTGAGCATCTACGCCCAGCAGGCCGCAACCCGCCTGGTCAAGCACGCCCAGGTCGCCCACACCCTGACCTCGTTCGCCGGCACCAGCCACTGGGCTCAAGACAAGCACCACCCCACGGTCGCGGTCCGCCTCCCGTTCCCGACCGCCGACCCCGTCGAGCTGACCCGGGCGGCACACCGGCTCTTGCCCCAGATCGTGGAGGGCGCCCGGTACGCACGTGCCGGACTGCTCCTCACCGACCTCACACCCGCCGGTGCTCAGCCCCCCTTCGAGATCTTCCGCTCCCCGCACGAGGACGCCGGCATCGCGACCCTCATCGACCGAGTGCAGAAGAAGACTGGCAAGGACTCGCTCGGGCTCGGCTACGCTGGCTTCCGGCCCGGCCCGTCATGGCAGATGAAACGCGCCATGCTCACACCCCGGGCCACAACTCACTGGGCAGAGCTCACCACCGTACGGGCGTGACGCCGGGGGCCCGCCCTGCGAAGACGAGTGGCAAGCAAGCGCTCGGGCAATCATCACGCCCGTCGACCCGCCTGCCCCTGCAAATGAGAGCGTCCTGGCACAGGGACAGCACGGCTCGCCGGGTTGCCGAACCCAGGCGTGAGCGCAGCTACTCCATCTGGCGAGCGTGCTCGACATGCTCGGGCGACCGTGCAAGGCCTTCGACCAATGCTTCGCTTGAAGCATCCTCGACCAGAACGGCCGAGCCGAAGACTACTCGCCCTCATCAGGAAACCTGATCACCCAGCCGTGAATGCGCTATCTTCGCGTACCCGCCGGGTCCCGTCGTGCTGCACGGCGCGGGATTCCACGCCGGAAGTTGCGGTCGTCCGCTTCTCACAGCAGTGCTTGTACTTGCTCCCCTGACGCATTTCACAGGGACAGGGTCCGTTCCTCCTGGGCCGCACGACGTTCAGCGATAAGACGCCGCCAACGACGTTGTCGGCGCGGATCGCCCGTCGCAGGTACGTGCTGTCCTGCTGGACCATCCCCTGTAGATTGCGCCCGACCATCAGCATGAGTTCCCCGCGAGCCGCCGTCTCGTACCAGTCGGGGGTGAAGTTGAGCGGCGTGCTCGGCAGAAGGTCACCGGCCGAGTTGCTGACCACAAGTTCGTTGTCGTTGAGTTCAGCCCAGACCTCACCCTCATCGAAGGTGGGCAGGCCCGTCAACGGCAGTGATCGATCGGCCTCTTCGTCCTCCTGGAACCGAAGGTTGATGAATCCGGCTTCCCGCAGGCGGCCGAGGAGGAGATCTTCGATGGGTCCACCGTCGAGCGAACCGAAGCCGTTGTGCGCATCGATGACCACGCCTGCTACCTCTCCTTCGTCGGTCTCGAAGAAAAGGCACTCCGCCTCAAGCCACCACGTGAGCGGTTCGCCGTGGACGTCGTCGACCTGAACGACGTGGGAACCGGCGCACGAGGGGTGTGACAGGCGGACGATCAGGTCCTCGGACGTGGCGTCGCTCATCACGATGATCTCACCCTCACCTTGCTCGTCGATCAGGAGTCCGCAGACCACGCAGCGCTGCCGGGACTGCGCCAGGCTTGCGATCATCACCTCGAAATCGACCCCGCGCATGGCCGCACGGACGCTCGCCGAGATATTGATTCTCCTCACACCAACGACGGTTGAACTGGGCAGTGGGCCCTCGTCCAGCGGACCACTACCACCTGATCGAGCGAGAGCGTCCGCTGCGATTCCCACACGCGGGTCGATGGTCAGTTCTGTGCCCATCAGGTCGGCGATCCCGGGGTTTCCGCGCCCTGGGAACAGGTCACGGTGAACCGCGTCGAGTAGCCGGAGCGCGTGGGCGGCTGACGTCCAGTTGCCGAGATCGTGGTGCCTCCGGAAGCCCTCTCTTGCGTGCTTGATGGCCTCACTGTGGTCTGTCACCAATGCGTAGGATCGTGCGAGGTTCAGGGTCGCTGCTGCGAGTGCGTTCGGGTCGTCGAGCTCGCGTGCGAGGGCAGCTGCTTCCATGTACTTCGGGATCGCCTTTTCATGTTCGTCTTTCTGGGAGTGATAGACGCCGAGAGCGTTGTGCAGGCTCAGTTCCAGCGGCCGCATTTTCAGGTCGGTGGCAACGCTCAGGATGCGGATGGCGTCCTGGGTCGCGTGCTCGTCGGTGCCCGTCTTGATCCTGCAGATGGCGGCCATGCCCTGAGTCGTGGTCAGCACGTGCACGTCCCCTAGCTCGGCGGCGAGTTCGGCCGCGGCAGAGTAGGTCGTCAGTGCTTTGGCCCATTCTTTGTTGCGCGCGTGCGCACCGGCGAGCGCTGTCCGGCAGTGGAAGGTGTTGTGCTCGTCTCCGGATCTCTCTGCTTCGTCAAGCGCTGCCTTGAGGATGGTGGCGGCTTCGACGTGGAGGGCGCGCCGCGAATAGAGGATGCCGCGTGCGCGTAGCGCCCCGATCCGGGTGCTCGGTGATGTGGCATCCAGGTCTGCCCCGGTCACCGCGGTGAGGAGTTCTTCACTCTCGCGCCACTGCCCGGCGTCGACCAGAGCCGCGGCAAGCGAGACCTTGAGACTGTTGATGGCGCGTTGGTCGTCGACGGCTTCCAACTGGTCGAGACCTTCGGTCAAGAGGGCCACGGCCTTCTGGTGCTGGCCTAGGTGTCCGAGGTATTCGGCGCTCACCTGCTGAACGTCGGCAACGACCAGTGGGTTGCCGGTGCTCCGGGCCATGTGTTGCGCCTGGGTGATGTGGTGCTCTGCTTCGTCGTGGTGCTTTGCGCCTCCGAGGTACTTGACCAGGCGGGCCCGGATGAGTGCGGCGCTTTCATCGTTCCCGATCCGATGTGCCAGGTCTGCGGACTCGAGAAGGTGTGCAATGGCCGCTTGCGGGTTCCCACGAGCCGATGCTTGTTGACCGAGCCGCATCAAGACATCCACCTGGCCTTGCACGTCGCCGGCGTCGCGATAGATCGTCAGCGCATCCTCCAGCGCCCGGGACGATTCGGTGCCGCGCTGGTTGGCCGGCCCCAGATCCGACAACGCCGTCAGGGCCTCTGCTTCCCGCAGCGTGTTCCCGAGGGCTCGTGCTCGCTGTAGGTCTTGTAGGACTGCTTCGGTTGCCTCGGCCGTGCGCCCGACGCGGATCAGCAAGGCACTGGATGACCCGATGTCGGCGCGGGCGACCTTCTGTGCTAGCCGGGCGCTGTTGTCTAGGTACTCCCTCGCCTGGCTGATTCTCCCGAGCCTTAAGTAGCACCGCCCGATGTTTCCTAGAACGGTCGCGAGCATCGAGTCGTTCTTGGTGATCCGCCAGAACGGCAGGTCTTGGCGTAATGACTCGATCGCTTCGTGCGGCCGACCCAGGTTGGCGGCGAGAGTTCCTGCCGATGTGTGAGCCAGATATAGGAAGTACAGGTCGTCTGCTGCTCGTGCCACGTCAGCACACTGTTGATACAAGTCCGCCGCGGTTGCGCTGTCGCCGCGATGGGCCGCGAAATTGCCGAGGTTATGAAGTGCCGTCGCCTTCCATTCGGGGTTGTCGAACTGGTCACCAGCCTCAAGGACGCGCTGGTAGACAGCATCCAGGGCGGTCAGATCGCCGGCATTCCACAGGTACGCTGTCACGTTCGACGCGAGACGAACCAATTCGCCCCACAGCCTGAACTCGTATGCCCGCTGGACCATGGCAACCATTCCCGGGCGGTCGGCTTCCAGTTCGCGCAGGGCCGTCGCGTTGCCACTCGCTGGAACCGTGGCCTGCGCGTCCAGGAATCCGATCGACCGAGTTAGCCAGTCCGCACGGGCAGCGAGCATGACGCATGATCGCCGAACGATCGCCTCTTGTTGCCCCTGTTCGAGGCCTGCCGACTTCAGCCTGGCGAAGCTGTGCAGGATGGAATGAAGAACGTACCGGTCATCGGCTGTCTGCTCGATGAGGCTTAACTCGAACAGCGAGTCCAGGACTTCTGCTGCGTCATCGATGTCGGAGTGCTTGAGCTCGTCGGGCGGGACGCTCGCGGCTGCAGCGATGTCCGTGGTGATTGACATGTGTGGCAGGACACCGAGCTGGAGGAGCATCTGCTCCTGTTCTGGAGGCAGCGATTCCAGTGCGCGCTCGAGAACGGGCTGTAATGCCATCTGGCCCGCTCTCAACACCCGCACACCACGCTCGGGTGTCGTGATCTCGCGCAGATAGCGATCAGCGTCGACTTTCGGACGGCGCACGAGATGGGACGCCGCGACTTGCAGGGCAAGCGGATGCCCGCCGCATGCTTCAGCCAACGCGGAGGTCTGCGCGTCGGTCAGCCGTCCATTACCGACGATCGACCTGACCAGTTCTCGCCCATGCTCCACTGGCAGTGCGCCCAGCTCGATAGCACGCACCGAGGCGGTCAGACCACCGAGCCGGGCCTGGCTGGTGCACACCAGGGCGAATGGGCCCTCCATCCGGAGAACGTCCAGCAAGGCGTCCTCTGAAGCGATGCCGTCAACGAGGATGAGGACCCTGCTCGTTGACAGGACCTTGCGCAGCGCGTGGGCCTGTTGAACGCGATCGTTCGCAAGTATCTCAGCTTCGGGACGCAAGGTGCTCAGCAGTGCCTGCGTCAGATCTCCGGTTCCACCGCTGGCCCGTATCAGTGCGAGATCGACGTGGAACTGGCCGTCCGGAAACCGGTCGGCTGCGAGCCGCGAGATCCGCAGGGCAACCGCGCTCTTCCCGATACCTGGAGGCCCCGTCACTACGATCGCCCGCCCCGCAGAGCCGCCGTCATCCTCAAGGGTATGTCGTCCCGCCAAGATCTCGGCATCCCTGCCGAACAGATCCCTCACCTCGCGCGGGAGTCCGCCCGCGCCGGTGTCACCGAGCGCCCCATGCTGGGACAGCCGGTCGTAGAGGCCAGCCAGTGCGTCCCCGGGTAGCAGGTCAGGTAGGTGCACCTTGCGCGCATCTGCGTTGATGTCCAGCAGTCGCCAGATTTTGTCTCGGTGCCAGACCTGCCAGTCTCTGATCGGTAGGTCTAGGTCTGCAACGAGTCTCGTCATCGCTGTATCGACCTTGTCGATTCCACCTACTCCCGACGCGGGCGTGAGCGCGACGTTGGTCGCAATGATGAAGTGGTCGGGAGGCGCCCCCAGGCGAACACGGCTGGCTTCAGGGTCAGCCCACATCCTCAGCTCCCTGCCGAGTTGTTCAATCAACCAGTTCGCGTCGTCGGGGTTGTTGCGCGGATGCTCCCGGAACTTCACCTGTATCACCGTGTAGCCCGACCACGGCGCATCTGGCGAGGGGAAGTTCGTCAGGCCATGCACCGTGGCATCGCGCCCACCATCGGGTCCGGCCCCGTAGACCTCGACACCTGGCCCGAACTCACGCAGAGCGAGCGCCTGGCAAAGTTTCTCGAACTTTGTCGCGCCGAGGCGGTCGAGGTCATAGTCAGCAGCCATGAGGAGGATGGTGCCGTACGCCACTGACACTCGCGGGCGCGGGCGCGGGCGCGGGAGATGCCTCTCAACTCGCACAGATCGCTCGACGCGCCATCACTGGTCGCTTGCGTGCTCGAACTCAGCGGGTGCGACGACGATCCTCCCGGCGAGCGCGAGGTCACGATTCACTGCGCGGAACTCCTAAGCGAACCGAGGCGAGCCGCACAAGCACACGATCTGTGGGAGGGCTGCCAACGAGACCTCCTTCTAGTCGTTGAACCGCAAGCGCACCGTCGAACGGGCGGGAAGCACATGGGTACCAGTCGATGTGGTCACGACGATCTGGGGCTCAGCACTGATGAAGTCACCGAGCTCCTGGCCGTTTGGACCCTCGATCGGGATGCCAGCGTGGTGCTCGGCAAGGCTCATCGCCAAGATCGCGTCCTGGCGCTTGCGCTTCGGCGCCTCCACGACGTCAGGTCCGCAGATCTGGCAGCGCTTGTATCGCTTCCCGAGCGATTCGAGTTCCTTCCGGGTCAGCACCTGAATATCGGCTGGCTTCGGAAAGACGCCGCCTTGCGGGTGCCAGCGGGCCTCTGCCCACTCCGCCATACGGTCGAGCTTTCGCCGCACATGCGGGCAGGTCAACGTGTGTACGCGCCTGTCGCCGGAGTCGGGCCGGTTCAAGAGGAATTCAGCACCAGCCGTGAGCGCTGCATCGACTTCGGCCTGCTGATCCCTGGCCGTGCGCTCACGCCACACCTCAAAATCGGCTCGCTGCTGCTCGTAGGCTGCCTCGATTTCTGCGGCGCTGATCGGCGAGTCGCCTACTGAGGACAGGTTGTGGAACGTGGTCACCGATGCTTTCTAGCACCGCCGCGTCACCGGCATCTCGACAACGCGCCGCCCGGCCGGGCTGAAGTCTCATCGCTGCGCGCGGCACGCGAGCAACCGACGCTCGTCCGCATGCCGACGCAACAGGTGGTGGTCACTCAGTTCCCCTTGTCGGTGTCAGGTTGCAGGTGGCTCATCGGTCAGTACGCCGCTCCGTGCCGTTCGGACGGCGAGCACGCTCTCGCTCGGAGGCGGTGGCGGTGGCGGGAGCTTTGGGGGGTGGCAGGTCTCCCGCCGGCTACAGCAGGTCGAACAGGGTCGGGCCGACGGCGGTGGTGGCGATCGTCGTGCCGGCGGCGTGCCGGAACTCAGCCAGAGTCGCGCCCCTGGGGTTGAGGGCGGTCGCGAGCTCGACCAGGAGCCTGGCGGTGACAAGGGCGTCGTAATCGGCCCGGTGGGCCCTCATCCCGGCCGGCAGCCCGGAGGCCAGGTGGTAGTGCTCGACCAGCGCGCCTAGACCGTAGGAGGGCAAGCCGAGGGCGTGACGGGCGAGCCTGAGCGTGTCCAACGCGAACGGCGGCTCCCAACCAGGCAGGACCCGGCGCAGGACAGCCAGGTCGTTATGCACCGCGTGCCCGACCGGGATCGCATCACCCAGAGCGCCAAGGACCTCCGGCACGATGTCGTTGATGCTCGGTGCACCCGCGACGTCGTCGTTGCTGATGCCGTGGATCTGGCGGGCGCGCCACGTAATCGGTGTCGGCGGCTGCACCAGCCACGCCTGAACGTCGCCGATGACACCGCCTCGGAGGGGCACGACGGCGAGCTCGACCAGCTCCGGTGGCTGTGCGCCGTTGCCTTCAATGTCGATTACGACATAGTCGGCCGCGGTCCAGGGCTCACCCAGTGTCACGCTGCTTACTCCAATGGTTAACCGGTTGGCTTCCGTTCCTGAGCAAGGTGAATGCGGCACCGGGCTCGCTTGTCTGTGACCCTACGTCGGCGTATTGACCAATGCGGGCGTCAACTGCGACGCATTCTGCAGAATGCGTCGCAGCAGATTGCCAGAGTGCGACGCCCCGCTCTTGTGGCCCGCTGCGGCTGCTGGTGCGGTTACGCCCATGACTTCTGCTGCACCGGCACGCCACGTACTGGACCCGACCGGGGCCGATGTGTTCGGCGAGATCGAGAGGTTCCGGGCCGAGGGCCCGGTGGTGAGGGTCGAGATGCCCGGCGGCCTGCTGGCGTGGGTGGTGCTCGGCTACCCCGAGGCCGTCCAGCTGCTCAAGGTCCGGACCAGGAACCCTTTGGTGTCCAAGGACGTGACGCACTGGGCCGACTTCGTCGCTGGGCGTGTCCCCGAGGACTGGCCGCTGCTCATGTGGGCCGTGCGTGCGGGCATGTTCACTGCCGACCCGCCGCGGCATCGTGACCTGAAGTCCTGGGCTGCGCCGGCGTTCGCGCCCCGCAGGATCGCGCGTCTGGCCCCGAGGATCGAGCAGATCGTCGCCGACCGTCTGGACACCCTGGAACCCGCCCACGCTGCCGGGCGGGTCGTCGATCTGCGGGCCGAGTTCTGCCTCCCGGTACCGATCGAAGCCATAGGTGCGCTGCTGGGCGTCCCGGACGACCTCGCCAACACTTTCCGCCGTGGCGCGGACGCCTTGTTCGACACCGCCATCACACCGGTCGAAGCGCAGGCCCGGTTCGGGGCACTGCTGCAGGCGATCGAGACGATGGTCGGCCGCAAGGAGAGCGACCCGGGCGTGGACCTGACCAGCGACCTGGTCAAGAGCCTGCACAAGAAGGAGCCCTACACCCGCGAGGTCCTGCTGGAGACGGTGCGGCTGATGATCGTGGCGGGCTACGAGACCACGGGCAACCTGATCGACCAGGCCGTCCTGGCCCTGTCGACCCACCCCCAGCACCTCGCGGCGGTCCTGGCCGGAGAGATCTCCTGGGACGACGTGATCGACGAGACCCTGCGCTGGGCCGGCCCGGCCGCGAACCTCCCCGTGCGGTTCGCCGCCAAGGACTTCGAGCTCGGCGGTGCCGAGATCGGCGAGGGTGACGCGATCCTGATCTCCTACGCCGGCACCGGCCGTGACCCGCGCAAGTACGACCAGCCCGACGCGTTCGACCCGACCCGGACAGTCAAGGACCACCTCGGGTTCGGGCACGGCACCCACTACTGCCTCGGCGCACCCCTGGCGGTCCTGGAAGCCAAAGTCGCGCTGCCCGCATTGTTCGGCCGATACCCCGACCTCGCATTGGCCGAGGACCCGGGCACCATCCCTGCCAACCCGGGGTTCATCACCAACGGCCACGGCCGCCTCCCGGTCCAACTGGGCACCGCCACGTCTTGACCGCCCCGTCGGCGGCCGTGCCCCCATCGATGGTGGACACGGCCGCCGCCCGCCGCGGCGGAGTGCACTGGCACTCCTGTAGTGCTACCGGCTCCGGTCGGTGAATTCCCCTCTTTTTCTTTCTGCCTGGGTCTTGTGTGCCCTGGTCCCGCTCTTGAGGAGACTTACGTTGTACGGCACCGTTGATGAGCGCCTGGACGACCTGGCCGCCAACCCCAGGCCCGGGCTGCCGATGCTTGCCGCCGCGACCATGGCCCCCGACCCTGACGCGGTCTACCGCACGTGGCGGGCGCAGTGGGGGCCGGTCGTCCCGGTCGAGCTGTCCGACGGCGTGCTGGCCTGGCTTGTGCTCGACTACGAGGACATCAAGCAGGTCCTGATGAGCTGGTCCATCTTCAGCCGGGACGTGCAGCAGTGGGCGGCCTTCCAGGACGGGCGCGTGGCCCCTGGCACGGGGCTGCACGCGTTCTTCTCCCCGCGCCAGAACGCCTTCTACACCGAGGGCGACCGGCGCGCGCGGTTACGGAACGTCGTGGACGACGGGTTCGCCGCGATCGACGAGACCAAGCTCGTCCGCGATGTACGCGCCGCGTGCCGGGCACTGCTCGCCCAGATCGCACCCCTGGGCCACGCTGACCTAGTCGCCTCCTACACCGCAGCGGTCCCGTCTCTGGCGGTGGCGGCGATGTATGGGTTGCCGGCTCACCTGGCCGACCGAATGCGCCAGTACGCCACCGATATCTTCTCCAACACCCCAGCGGCCGTGCCGGCTTTCGTGGGCCTGAATACGATGCTCGCAGAACTGATCGCCATCCGGCGCAGGGACCCGGGCGACGACCTGCTCTCGGCGATCGTGCACCACGAGCACGCCCTGGACGACACCGAGCTTATGGACACCGCGCAGATGATTCAGTCCGCCGGACACGAGATGTCCGTGGCCTGGACCACCATGACCCTGGTCCACCTGCTAGGCGACCGCGACTTCGGCACCCGCACCCTCAGAGGCCGCCTCGGTGTGGACGAGGCCCTGAACACCGTCATGGTCCACCAGTCCCCCACCTGGCACACCCCCGCGAGGTTCATCACGGGTGATACCGAACTCGGCGGGCGGGCGCTACACAAGGGCGAGGCGATCGTGTGCGCGGTCGCGCACGCCACCAAGACCGAGCACGAAGGCGCCGACTTGTGGGAGGCCTCCACCTCCCGCGCCACCCTCGGCTTCGGCACCGGCGTGCACCGCTGCCCCGCATCGCGCGTCTCCCGCATCATCACCAAGACCGCCGTCGCGGAGGTCATGCGAGGGCTGCACACACTGAAGCTGGACGTCCCGGTCAAGGACCTCCCCTTCGTGCCCGGCCTCTGGGCCCGTTCCGCCGCCACCCTGCCGGTCACTTTCGAACCGACCCACCTGCCCGACCGTACCGACCACGTTCTGGTCGGCGTCTGACCGACCGGATGCCGCCCGGTCCAGGCCAGAACACCCCAGCACGGGCGGCCGCACGAGCACGCCCCTGCGACCGCCTGCGCGGCCTCCCCACCCGACTTCCGAGAGGAATCCCTCCATGCCCGCCACTCGTCACCGACAGTCCGCGACCGCTGCGGCGGCCGCCGTCTCCGCGCTCCTGGCGCTGGCCGCGTGCAGTGCAGGGCTCGACGGAAACGGCGGGGTCGGCGCCCCGTCGGCCGATATCAGCGGGCCAGGCGAGGTCCTGACCGAGGGCGGTCGGCTGCTGGTGTGGGCCTGGGAACCCACCCTGAGCCAGGTCGTCGAGGACTTCGAGGCCGCCTACCCGAACGTTGATGTCGAGCCGGCCAACGTCGGCACCGGCAACGAGCACTACATCGCCTTGCAGAACGCGATCACTGCCGGCTCCGGCGTACCCGACATCGCCCAGGTCGAGTACTTCGCACTACCGCAGTTCACCATCACGAACTCGCTCGCCGACCTGACCCCCTACGGGCCGCAGACCTGAGCCGGACCTTCTCCCCCGGCACCTGGGACGCCGTCACTTCACCCCCAGCTGGCCGCCACACCGATGCGGGCGACACGGACGGCGACACCACGGAGGGCGCTGAGGCGGTGTACGCCCTGCCGATGGACTCCGGGCCGATGGCCCTGTTCTACAACCAGCGCGTCTTCACCGAGGCCGGCGTAGCCGTACCGACCACCTGGGAGGGGTTCATCAGAGCCGCCAAGGCCATCCACGCCCACGACCCGGACACCTACATCACGGCGGACAACGGGATCAGCACCTTCACCACGTCGATGATCTGGCAGGCCGGCGGCCACTCCTTCCGGGTCGAGGGCACGAACGTAGCCGTGGATCTGGCTGATCCCGGCACACTGAAGTTCGCGGGCATGTGGCAGCAGCTCATCGACCAAGGGCTGGTCGCCGGCACCCCGGACTGGTCGGACGAATGGTTCCAGGGCCTGAGCGACGGCACGATCGCCGCGCTGGTGACCGGCGCGTGGATGCCGGCCAACCTCACCACCGGCGCCGCCCCAGCCTCCGGCGACTGGCGCGTAGCACGCATGCCGCAATGGACGGAAGGCGCCAACCAGACCGCCGAGCTCGGCGGCTCCGCCCTCGCGGTCACTGAGGCGAGCGCGAACAAGGAGCTCGCGTACGCGTTCCTGAATTACGCGAACATCGGCGACGGCGTCTCCACCCG
This sequence comes from Promicromonospora sp. NPDC057138, assembly GCF_042670845.1. Lineage (NCBI taxonomy): Bacteria > Bacillati > Actinomycetota > Actinomycetes > Micrococcales > Promicromonosporaceae > Promicromonospora > Promicromonospora sp. NPDC057138. The sequence continues at coordinate 80,693 of NZ_JBHUUX010000004.1, forward strand.
CCTGGACGCCGGAGCATTCCCTGCCACCATGCGAGACCTGACCGACCCCGCCTTCCTGGCCCAGGAACCCGACTACTTCGGCGGGCAGCAGATCAACAGGGTCCTGGCCGACTCCGCCACCCACGTCCTGCCCGGCTGGCAGTACCTGCCCTACCAGGCCCACGCCAACAGCATCTACCCCGACACCGTCGGCCAGGCCTACACCGGCTCGACCTCACTCGCGGACGGACTCATCGACTGGCAGGACTCGATCGCCGGCTACGGCAACGAACAAGGCTTCACCGTCACCACACCGCACAGGTAGGCGCCCCCCTCGCGCCTGGTCGGCCGACGGCGGCAACCTGCCGTCGGCTGCTCGCCCCCCGGAATTCCCGACAGGCAGCGGACTCCATGCAAGCGACCTGTCTCCTGGTCGGGAAAGCAGGCCGGCTGCCGGGCCGGGAGTCTCGTGGCGAGCAGCCGGGTCGCCTGATCCGCGTCATTGAGTCCAGGCACGCCAGAACGGTCCGCCCGAGCCCTCGATAAGCGCTTCTTTGAGTGCGACGGGACGTAGGTCGTGACCGACCAGGTCGTCGGCGGCGACCCATTCTGTCTCGCGGTTCCCGGTGTGATCGGCGCTGTGGGAGTCGCTGAGCCGAGCCTCGAACACCAGCGTGATCGCATGATCGGCAGCGTCAGCCCGCGCGTGGTGGTGCTCGACGCCGCCGACGAACCCGATGATCGTGGACAGCAGACCGGTCTGCTGCGCCACATGACCGACCAGCGTGCTCTGGACGGGGTTCCCGGGCTCGATGCGCCCACCAGGCAGCAAGGACCATCCCGCCTGGTCAGGGCGGAGCACAAGAATCTGGCCGCTGCTGCGGATCAGCGCCCGAGCAGTGAGCAGCTCACCGAAACGCGCAATGCCCACCACGGATGCGTCGTTCCGCCGCGCCTCTGGCTCGTCGTTCGACTCCACCACCGCAGCCGAAGGACCCCGCTGGGTCCGGACGAATCCGAGTTCCTGGTCTGACTCAGCTCCCAGAATGCTCCGAAGCGCCTGGCGGTACAGCTTGCCCGGCCATCGGACCTCTCCGCGTTCGTACCGTCCGACCTCGACCCCCCGCAGCCCACCGGGGCGCCCGGTCCGGGCACGGACGTACTCGTTGACCAGGGCCGCGAGCTCCGATCGCGACATCGGCTCTCCCGAGCCCGATGGCGACGGCATCGCCACGCGCCTCGCCCGTAGGTGCTCGTTTCTCATGTACCACCCACCGTCCGGTTCCGCCCTCCGCGGTCGCCACGCAGGCACGGGACCGAGATCATCGCGGCTGGCCCCTTGAGCGGAGTGCGTCCCGCAGGGCGACCGCGAGGATGAGCTGGTCCATCGTCAGCGGGCCCCAAGCGGTTCCTTTCGTCGCTGAACGCTCGGCTGTGCAGGCCGTGCCGGCTCCGGCTCCCAGTGGATCCCGGTGCGTCATCGGTCCCGGCGCCGGATCCCCGCCCGATCACTCGGAACCGCCCGGTGTGGTCAGCGTGGCGTCCAAGTCGCTGCTCAGGGTGATCGACAGCGGGGTATGCGGGCTGTCGCCGACGATCCACCCACGCCAGACCCAGCGTTCGGCGATCCTGGGCTCGACAGCGGCCGGCCACAGGACTGCAGCAAGAAAGCGAGCGTCCGTCGGGTCCGGGACCTGCAGGTGCGCTTCGACGACCCGGACCGTGCCCTGCTCGACGCCGCTTGGCTCAAGGGAGGTCATGCCCACGAGGACGCCGCAGCGCGCACTGACGTCGCGGATCGCGGCGATGCGCCGCAGAAAGATCCCCACCTGGAGCAGCCGCGATTCGTGGGGCGAGGCAGTGCCTGCCTCGTGGCTTGGTCGGCTACCGGAGGCATCGTCGGTCGCGGGGCCGTTCATAGGTCGGGCCTGACGGCGTGGGTGGCGAGGTCGACGGCGTCTTCCAGCCGGGTCGGCAGGCGGCCGATCAACGCGTTCCCGCTCAGACCGGCGGCCTTGACGACCTGGTCCAGACCAGCCCTGACGTCGTCGGAGATCGCGTCCGTGACGGCCGAATGGCGCAGGACCTCCTGTGCGGCGTACCCATCGCCCGACTCCAGGGCTTCCGTCGCGGCTTGGGCCGCGATCGCCGGGGCGGCCAGGTGCTGGTCTGCACGGGCGATGACCGCGACCGCAGCGCCGTACCGGGCCCGGTAGGAGGCGTACCGCTCACCCAGGCCGGCACCAGCCCGGTACCGGTCGACCATCGCGCTGGCAGCCTCGTGCCGAAGCCCGGAGGCGGCGCACAACGCGGTCAGGCAGCTCGCGACGTCGCGATCCGCGTCGCTGACCGTGTCGGACCCGGCCACCAGCGCGCGGGCGCCGTTCCCATCCCGGTCCAGGAGGCGGGAGATGATCAGGGCCTGGCGTCCTTCCAAGAGGCGGTTGCCGATCCCGCCGTAGGTGCGCGCCAGCTCGGCGGCGCCGGCCCAGCGTCCGGCGCGGGCCAGCGCGACGGTGCCGCTGACCATGAGCTGGGCCTGTGCCAGAGCGACCAGCTTGCGGTGCTCGTCCAGGGCACTGTCGACGTCGCCGAGCGGTAGCGGCAGCGGCTTCGGCAGGTTGTCCAGCGTGATCGCCAGCCTGCCGCGGGTGGCGTCCAGGATCCTGACTAGCATCGCCACACCCCGATCTGGATCCGTATGCAGGTGCGCACGCGCGAGGCTGGTCGCCGATCCGACCACCTGCTTCGCCTCCTGGCTCGTCAAGGGCCGGGTCAGGTCGGTATACAACGCAATGTGCCGGGCACCGATCCGCTGCGCGAGGTCGGGCTTGCCGCAGTCCCGGGCGATCGCCGCGGCTTCCGTCAGGGCCCGACCGGCCTCCCGTACCGCGACCTGCCGGTCAGTCGCCGCCACCGCTGCGCGCGCGGCATTGGCGACCTGGTCGAGGCGAGTGCGCAGGGGCGGGCACGCCGGGCGAGGCCACGCCACCAGCGGAAAGCAGAAGGCGACCTCGCCGCGCGCCACGTGTGCTGGGCGTTGAGTGCCGGGCGTCACTGCTTCGGTGGCCGACGCCTCCGTGATGCGGGTGGTTGTGATACCTGTGGTGGGTGTGGTGGTCATGAGGCCCGCCTCGTGGTCCGCAGCGCGTCGCGGGTCGCGACGGCAAGGATGGTCTGGTCGGTCGCTGGCAGGCCCAGCCGGTCCCACTGAGCCGCCAAGCCGCGGGCGAGCTGGCCTTGCAGATACGGGGCGTGTTCAGCGGCGGGCAGGTCACCGTCTCGGGTGGCAGCGGCGAGGCTCCGGGCAGCCATGGCGAGGTCGGTGGCCCACGGGGTGATCGAACTGCCCAGCGCCTTGGACACTGGGACTCGCCAGAGCAAGGTCAGGACCTCGGCCAGGCCGTGGGCCCGGAACCGGGACGACTCGTCCAGCCCACCCGCGCTGCGGCGTGCCAGGGTGTCCAAGACGTCGGCGGCCGTCGCATGATCGAGTCCGGCCGCGCGGCAGACGGCACGCGCCAGGACTCCGACGACATGCCTGGTGCGCAGCAGCGGACGGCTGGCCTCCGGCATGGGGTGCAGCTGGCGCAGGTAGGCGAGGCTGCCACGCGAGTCCGCGCGATGCAGGTCCAGCCCCGACCCCGGCCCGATCCCCGCACAGGACACAGCCCCAAAACCAGTTCCCGGCTCCGGACGGGCTTCGTGTTCGGACCCGGAACTGCTCTGGCAGGAAGTGTCCTGCGTCCAGTACTGCACGACGCCGCGCTCGACGAGCTTGTTCAGACTTAGCGGCACGTGCCTACGGCCGGCACGATCCAAGTGCAGATGCCACCCGTCCTCGCGGCGCAGGAACCACCACGACCCCTGGCCCAGAGCGCACGCCACATCGAGATTCGGTCCCACCACATGCGCGCCAAGGCTGGCAATCGACTCGGGCTTCGCGAACACGATCTCGAGCCGCAGTGAACCCTCCCCTGCGCCGCTCCCGGTGTTCATCGGCAAGGCGTTCACGGGCGGCGTCTCGGTGCGCGCTGCCGTGCGCGGGAGCGCGATGGCGTTCGTGGTGGCGTGCGGGTTCATGAGTGGGTCCATGCGATCACCAGGAGCCGGTCCCAGCCCGAGGCCGGCTCTAAGCGCCCCAGCAGGGTCTGGTTCGCTAGCCGAGTCCCGGACCGGCCGGTCAGGAACGCAGTGTTCTCCGCCCAGCCTCGACCGGTCCGGGCCAGGGCTTCGGCGGCAGTGGACAGGCGTTGCTTCAGCAGAAAGGAGGACGCGTCCTGGGCGGCGCGGAATGCCGTCTGATACACCCCTGCCGTCCCGGTGAGCAGGCCCGGGTCGGTCAGTCGGCCAAGCGACTGAGGGCTCAATGAAGTAGCCATGACCGTCTCGGCTGTCGTGCGCCAGTCCGTCTTGCCGGTGACGATCGCGGCCATCTGTAGCGCGCGTGCGATCCCCACCGTCCCGGCCCAGGTCGGAGCCGTCGGCTCCGTCTGCGTCGTCCGGCCTGTGCGCAGTTCGTCCAGGGTCAGCCGCTGTGGCCACCACGACCCGTTCGGGCCGTCCTGCCGCCAGTCGTCCAGCCACCCGACCAGACTCTCGAACGCGCCCTGCGGCACAGCCGCCTGACGTCCGGCGCGCACCGCGAGCGCGAGGAGTGCCAGCAGTCCGGCCGCGCCACGGGCCATCCCGAGCTCCGCGTGCCCGTAGTGCGGTGCCAAAACGTCCGGTCTGCTCCACCACCCCGGTACCCGTACTCCGTCCAGGGTCCGGTCCTGGGTGAGGTCGACGAGGTGCGTCAGGATCTGGCTCAGGGTGTGGCTGTGCGGTGCACGGCGTAACAGCAGCACGCCGAGACCGATCAGGCCGTTGAACAGGTCGAACTCATCGGCCGTGGCCGCGACCTGGGCCTTGCGCCGGTGCTGGGCGGCGGTCAGGCGCTCCCGGGCCACCGCGTCTACGACCTTGTCCAGCTCGTTGAGCACGTTGACATAGCGGGCTGCGCCGTCGGCACCGGCTGCGTCCAGGACGAACGCTGCCGCTGGCGCGCCGTAGAACAGCCCCTCTGGTATGGCGCCGTCGCCGCGCAGATCTCTAGCTCGGAGCGACTTCGGCGAGTAGACCTTGAACATCTTGTCCCAGCGCTCGACGCCGGTCAGCGCGAGCTCAACCTCCAGCAGCGCCTCGCCGAGTGCTCCGTCCGCCAACGACAGCGGCTGGCCACTGCGTGGCCCGGGTACCCAGGGGTCAAGGTGTGCGGCGGGAACTGTGGCGTTCATGGTGCTCTACCTCGGTATGGATTGGTACGGGTTCGGAGCCGGTCTCGGCTCAAGTAGTGGGTAAGGCTGGTCTCCGGTCAGCAGGGACGACCGGTGGGGCCCAGCGGTCGTCGATGGTCCCCGTGGTCTCGTCCGCCGCGGCCGCGAAACGTCCGGTGGCGGTCGCCCCGTCCGACAACTGGAGGGTGCTCGTGGGAGAGGGCCCCATCACCGGTCTCCTTGACGGCCTGGGGCAGCGCCAAGGATCGCGGCGAGCTCCGGTGGCGTCTGGACGGTGACGCGGCACTGGATCGGAATGGACGATCCGCGAGGGCCGTGGACCAATCCGGTCCAAGTCGTCCCGCCTGGTCCGCGGCGCAGGTTGAGGTCGGTGGCCAGCAGGCGGGCGCTGATGACGTCTGCGGCCACCACGGTCAGTACGCGGGCGTCGGCGAGGTCGCCGTCGCCCAGATCGATAGCACCGGGCAGGAGGATCACCCCAGCGAGGTCGACCAGTGTCCCGCCGCCCAGGACGGCGAGGGCGGCCATCGCGTCATCAGGGCTCATGGTCGGACTCACCATTCCTGCCCGGCCGAGGTTCGCAGCGCGGCGCGGACGTGGACTTCGAGCCCGGCGACGTCGCCAGACCAGTCGGTGATCGGGGGTAGTGCCGTGGGGTGGTCTAGGGCTGCGGTCATGCCGAGAGCGCGGGCGATGTGCTCGCCGTCGTCGAGCTTGGAGGGCTGGATCGCAACGGAGTCTCCCTTGATCGAGAGGCTGGCCACCCGCTCGATGTTGCCCAGCTCCAGGATCTGTGCCACGGCCTGCAACACCTCGCGTATAGCGATGGCGCCGGGCTCTACAGTGAGGTGCTCTGGGAAGGCGCGGTCTGTCGTGCCTGCCATGATCGGCTCCCCCGATACTGTCGGCGCGCTCCGATAGCGCTGCGTGCCGCCAGTCTCAGCCAGGCGCCGCCCCGGTTACCCCCCTGCAGATCGAAGATATGCGCATCGGGATGAAAGCGCTCTGACCTGCGCGAACGCCACGGAGCTTCAGTAAGGTAGAAGTTCCGTGGCGTCATTGACTACAGGGCGCAGCGGAGACGGGCTGCATTGGCGACGTCGTCCCTGCCGGCGGGCTGTGCCAGATGACCCCGCCGGCCTCATCCGCGCTAGGGACGAGGAGCTGGACAGACCAAAAGGTGCCGTGGTGCACACGTATCGTGGTCCCTCACCCCCGGGACTGTTCCCCCGGGTCGACGGTCGCACTGCGGGCAGCGGCGCCGGGCCTCCTGGGGGGGTCAGCTGGCCGGGGCAAGCGGGACGTCCCTGACGACGTCCCAGACGTAGACCTTCTCGTCACGGTTGAGCCGGATGAGCTGCACCGAAGTGATCGGGATGGTCACCGGGGTAATCTCCCGCAGCCGGGCGACCCGATCTCGGACCAGTCCTGCCTCGAGCGCCGCGTTGCTGTAGGCCACGGAGACGTGTGGTCGGAAGCCGTCGGCATCCTCGGGAACGTTCGCCCAGACGTCGCCGATGCCCGCACGGACCGCGTCACGGACCTGGGCGACGGCCGCCCATGGCGTGATCAGCAGTCCCGTGCCCTCGGCGTCGGCGTCCGCAGGGCCGAGGGTCATGTCGAACGCCAGGACGTGAGCCAATCGTGCCGTGGCGGCGTCTGCTATCGCGGTGAGGTCCTCGTCGCTGACTTCGTCGGTGAAGCCGACGCCCTGCATCGTCAGGTGCAGCCACCGCTTGGGGATGGGATCCAAGCCTGGCCCCTCGAGGTGCGGTTGGATCTCGTCGACCAGGTCGTGAAGCGGGCCTGCGGTCGCGTTGTCGAAGGTGATGTGCCAGGTGTACGCCTTGCGCCCAACGTGCCAGCCCGGCCGCCACCACCAGTGGTCGGTGAGCTTGTCGAGCTCCTGGAACCGTGCCCACCGGATCTCGAAGCTGGTCTGCTCAGGCGTGGCGGTCATGCGTCTCCTCAGTCGGTCCGATGTGGCTGCGCGCGGGCCGCGACGAGCTCGCGCACTTCACGGACCGCAGGCAGAGCGTGCCACGGCTGAGCGGCCTCCAACCACTCCCCTGTACGTTTCTCGACCGGGTATTTCCGCTCTGCCGCGGTGATCTCCACGACCTCGGTCACCAGCTTGGTGGCACGTTCCAGGTCCCGGGAACCCGGCTGCAGCAGAACGGTGGCGATGTCGAGACGGGTCATCGCCTGCGTGGAACGCACTCCAAGCCGGTCGAACGTCTTCAACGCGCGGGTCGCGTACTGCTCAACCCGCTCGGCGTCGCCGAGGGCGAGATAGGCGGTTGCCGCGTTGCCAGCGGTACGCGCCTCGCAGTAGATCCCCTCGTCCATGCTCGCGCTCAGGTCCACCCCCGGCCTCGCATGCTCCTCGATCACCGCCCACCCGTGGTCGACGGCGCGCTCCACCCCTTCGCGATCGCCCATCCGCGCCAAAGCCCGCGCACGCCCGTTGACCGCCAGCCGCACCGCGTGCACACCCCGCGGGGCGCGAGCAAGTCCGTCGTCGGCCAGGGCTAGCGCGTCCAGGTACTGCCCGTCGTAGTACTCCACGAGGCTCTGCGCCGCCCGCGCCCATGCGATCAGGTCGAGGTCGCCGGTCGCTTCGGCCAGGTCGAAGGCCTCGCGCGCGTAGGCGCGGCCCGAGTCCAGGTGTCCGAGGTCTAGCGCGAGGGTCGCCTGCACCCCGGACAGGAACGTCGCCGTCGTGTAGAGGCTGCGGGCAACTGGCGGGTGGTGCGGTTCGCGCAGCATCCGGTGGAGGTGGGGGCGCAAGGTTCGCGCCCGCACGTCGAGCTGCGCGACCGGGGTCAGGTCGACCTGGCCGATGATCTGCCCGACGGCGTCAGCCAGGTAGTCGAGCTTCGGACGGTCGGCGTGCATCGAGGACAGCCACGCCCGCTGCTGCTCGATCTCGGCCACTTCTGGATCAAGGACCGCCGTCGGCCCCGTGTCAGGCTCGGCCGCTCGTTCTGCCGCGCCAGCCCGTGACATCAGCGCCACGGCGTGACGTTCGGCGGGCTCCATCTGGGCCAGGTCGGCGGCGTCGACCAGGTCGGCGGGCGTGCACCCGTGCCCGAACGTCAATGCCAGGCCGGACAGGTACTCCAGCGGCGGCTTGGCTCCGGCAAAGGGCCACGACTCGAACGCCGACACGCGCGACTCGGTCAGCTTGGCGCCCGGGTTCGCGACCAAGTACTCCATCACCAGGCGCCACTGCTGCCAGCTCAGCGCGGCCCGCCACGCCACCCGAGGTCGCAGGTCCAGACGCCGGCGTAACTCCGCCACGACGTGCGGCACGCTCGCGTTCACCGCCTGGAGCTCGGCGCGGATCTGCTCACGTGCTGCCGCTGAATCCCTAGCCATCCCCTACCCCAGCTTTCGAGCCGGGCACGCGGCGGGCAGGGCTGTGGTGGTGGTGCTCACGACGTCGCCTCGGCGGGGATAGGGGCTACCAGCTGGGGATTCAGCAGGGACTGCAGGACGTCGACTACGCCCTGTTCTTCGACCGTCCCGGTGGTCTCGTCGGCTGCCTCACGGACGGCCGCCGGCGCGTTGCCCATCGCCACGGCGCGAGCTGCCCACTCGAACATCGGCCGATCGTTCCCACCATCACCCACCGCCACCGTCCGCTCCGGCGACACATCCAGGCGTTGGCGGATCTCCTCCAAGGCGGACGCTTTGGACAGGCCCGGTGGCGTCGCGTCTATCCAGTCGGCACCGACCGTGTTAGCGGTCAGGCCTAGGGCACGCACCGGCTCCACGAGCGTAGTGACCAGGCCGGGAGCCGCGAGGATCAGACGGGGCGTGGGCTTGGCGAACAGCTCATCGAGCCCGACAACCCGCTGCGCCCCGCTGACCTGGCCGCGCCCGAACCGCGCCGTTACGCGGTAACCCACCCCGATCTCCTCCGCGCCGAGCCGCGCCTCGGGGACCAGGTCGAGCGCGAGCCGGGCCACGGGCTCGATGTCGAACGTGCGCGCGTCCTGCACGATGTACCCGCCGGGCGCTTGTGGGTCGAGACGGGCAGTGACGGCACCGTTGGATGCCACGATCCAGCCGGTCTCCAGCTCAAGGGCGCGGATGATCGGTACGAGGCCGACCAGAGAGCGGCCTGAGGCGATCACGATCTCGTGTCCGGCGGCCCGGACCTGCGCGACCGCTTCCGCCGTCTCGCCAGGGACGTCATGACGACCCTCGGCGGTGAGGGTCCCGTCGACGTCGAGGGCGATCATCAGACGCACGTGCCTCGGACCAGGCACGGTGCCGAATCCGGCAGCCAACCCGGAGACGACCGTGCAGACAGCGTCGGTCCGCTTCAGGAGATCGGTGACCGCCTGGTGCCTCGCCGCCATAAGGTTACTCGCTGGCACCAGGACGTGGACGGCGTCGTGCCGCTCGGCAAGATCTACCAGTTCGCTGAGCGTCACGCCATCGCGTGCGTCCGCAACAACGTGTAACAACGCAAAGCCCTCACGCGCGGCGTACCCAGCAAGGAGTTCACGCTGCTGCTGCAGGCCACCGGTGGTGGGAGCGCTGACGTAGCCGACGGCGGTCGGTCTGGGTGTAGTCACGCGATGCTCCTGACCTGAGACGCACATGCTGTTGAGCGCCCGAAGGCGCGGTACCTGCGAGGACCTCGTCCACGGCGCGCAAGACCGCCGGCAACGGGACAATCCCGGCAGTGCTCCGCGGGCTGGCTTGGACCTGGGCCTCCACGCCCAGGTGGGCGCCCCGACCAGACCGTGGCCTCGTGCTCGGGCCGAGTGGTCCACCGCGTGGCCCAGCCCGAGCCCGCGGGCGACTCGCGCCCCGTCCTGGAGGTCACCGAGCTCCAGCATGGTCGCCCAGACGACCGCCGCACGCGCGATACGCCCGGGTCCGAGCGCCACCAAGATCTGCTCCAGAACGGTCTCCGCCAGGAGCTGGTCGGTCCCGTCTCCAGGTCACCAAATCGATCGGTCGTCGGCGGTGGACGTCGCCCGGATACTGGTCGGCGTGGTAGCCGCGGGTCGGGTACCGGATCGGGTATAGCAGCGGGGGGTCGAGGTTCTGGCGTGCCCATCTCGGGCCTCCTTGCATGATTTCTGGGAACCCGACCGGTGACGGTTTCTCCAGCACGTCACCGGTCGGGCGATCTAGGGCGCGACCTGTGCCAACGGGCATCCCGCACGGCAGCTGAGACGAGCGGGCTTCGCCCCGACCATTTGCGGGCCTGGCTGGCTCCTGGTCGCCTCCTGACGCGGCGGCTTCGTGCTCAGTCCACCGGCCGTCAGCGTCGCGTTGCGGTCAATTGCCATAGGGGCTACTCCTCGTGCCAAATCCGTAGGACCATGCGTCGCGCTGAGGTCCGCTACCTAGACAATCGCGCCAGGTCGTGAGCAAAGTGACACAGTCCTGTGACACCGTGGACAGCGCTACCGAGCCGATAGGTTGGTGCTACGGTGCCGAACACCTGGCTAAGAGCGTCCGGACCAAGAGAGGGTGCGATCGCGAGTGAATCGGCGCGAGACGACGTTCGTCGTCGGAGGTCAGGGCTACATCGGCTCGGCGGTCACGGCCATTGCGGCTGACGCTGTCACCGTGTCTCGCGACGGCTCCGCCGGCACGCTCCCGTGGCAGGATTTCCTTGCACTGCTGCCGGGCGAATTCGAGCCGAGCGTGGTGTGGCTTCTCGACGGCGCGAAGCACGATGAGTCGGCTCGTCTGACCGAGCTGATCACGGCTCTGCCGGCGAGGGCGCACGTCGCGTACGTCTCCACGTGCACGGTGTACGGGAACGTGGGCGGCGATGTATGCACCGAACGGACGCCGCTGAGCCTCATCACTCCGCACGCGCGGATCAAGGCCGCCGGTGAAGATGCCCTGGGGGCAGCCGGGGTGGCGACCGCGGTGCTGCGGTTTGGTGCCCTCTATGGACCGGACCCGCGCGGGCTGCGCAAGGATAGGGTGACCACCTGGCTGAACGAGGCCAGCGACCAAGCCCAGATCACGGTGCCGCACCCGACGCACTGGCGCGGCTGGCTCCACCGTGACCAAGCCGGTCGCGCACTTTATGCGGCTGCCGCCGAGCGTCATCTCGGAACCTTCAATGTGTCGTCTTCGGACGCCACATTCACTAGCGCGGTCCGACCGGCGGCAGAACTCTTCGGCGCCGCCGTCGTCCCCGGCGCCGGGGACGACCCACTCGACTACCGCATCGACTCGACGCCGGCCCGCGTCGCCGGCATCCTCACGGAACTCCCAGGGGAGGACCTCGCCGGGTGCATCCGGGCCGAGGCCGAACGAAGGTGGCCCGAGCTGTTCCGAATGCCGGGCGCGACCGCGTAGGCTCTCCGACAGCCAGAATCCTTGGATCGAGGTAAGCCGCCATGGACGAGACGACAATCGGCGACCGGATCGCCGACCATCGCAAGGCTCGTGGGCTGACACAGGTTGCGCTCGCCCAGCGCGCCGCTGTCAGCACCTCCCTCCTGCGAAAGGTCGAACAAGGTTCACGCGACGCGACGCCTGTGCTGGTTGCCGCGATCGCCAACGTCCTCGAGATCGACGTCACCATGCTCACCGGCCAGCCGTACGACCGCGATGGGAAGCGTCCAGACAGGATTCATGCGCTGATACCGCCGTTGCGGCGAGCGCTGGCCTACTGGGACCTGCCCCCGACGCCGGAGTACGCACCACGCTCATGGGAAGCACTCGCCCGCGACGCGCGTGAGGTCTCGCGGCTCCGCCAAGCGGGGAAGCATCTCCAAGTCGCGACCCTGCTGCCGCGGCTGCTCCAGGAAGCGACGGTCGGCCTGCACGACGCCGAAGGAACGGTCCGCGAGCGGTATTTCGAGGCGCTGACCGTCCTGCTGTTCGCGGCGCACTCGGTGACTTACAAGACGGGCTACGAGGACCTGTCGACAGTGGTGGAGGACCGTCTGGCCTGGGCTGCCCAGCAATCCAGCGACCCGCTGATGGCCGCACTCGCAGCCTGGGCCCGGACCACGTCAATGTTGCGCAGCGGGGCCTACGACATCGGCCTGCACCTGCTCGCCCCGCACCTGGACGGCATCGACCCGGCCCAGCCGGACGCAACCACGGTCGCTGGCGCCCTCCACCTGCGTTCATCGATTCTCGCGGCCAGAGCAGGTGACGCCGCGAAGGTTGAAGCCCACCTGGTCGAGGCGCGAGACCTATCGGCCCGGCTCGGGACAGATAGCAACGGCGGTTGGCACCAGCTCTCCTTCGGACCGGGAAACACTGGCATCCACGACGTCGCCGCCGCAGTCGAGCTCGGTGACGGCCCAACTGCCCTGCAGCGTGCCGAGCCCCTCAGACTGGCCGGTGCCGTACCCGCGATCCGTGCCGGACACCACTACATGGACCTGTCGCGTGCGTTCCTCTGGCAGGGCCAATACGACAGATCGCTCGCGAGCTTGAACAAGGCCCGCGAGCTTGCGCCCCAGCAGACCCGCCACCACCCCACGACCCACGAAGTCACGCGCATGCTCGTGCGCGCCCACCGCCACACGAACGAGCCCCTGGCACGGTTCTCCACCTGGATCGGCGTCGTGTGACCGGATCGCGCGACCGCACGTGACACAGAAGCGTGTCACTCGGCGTCGTGCAGTGGGTCGAGACTCGGAGGGGTAAGGGCACCCGATGAGGACGGAAAGCATGGAAGACGAGGACTCGATCGGCCGGAGGATCGCGTTCTACCGCAAGCAGCGCGGTCTGACGCAGATAGCCCTGGCGCAGAAGGCGTCGGTTTCCGTGTCGTTGCTGCGCAAGATCGAGCAGGGAGCTCGCGACGCGACACCGGTTCTGGTCGCCGCGGTCGCCAAACCGCTCGGGGTCGACGTCACGGTGCTGAACGGTCAGCCGTACGACCGCGAGGGGCCTGGACGCGACCGTATCCACGAACTGATTCCAGCGGTGCGCGCCATGCTGAACTACTGGGACCTGCCGCCCGATCTGGAGACCCCGACAAGACCCGCGGACCAGCTGATAATCGAGGCCGTCGCGATCGCCCACCTGCGCCAGGCAGACCGGAACGTCGAAGCCCTGAGCCGGATCCCCGCTGTGCTGCTGGAGATCACCGCGGCCCTGTACGCGACCGACGTTCCGAGCGAACAGGAGACCCTCCACGACGCAGCCGCGACAGTCCTTCACCCGGCCCTGTCCATCCTGCACGCGACCGGGTACGACGACCTTGCCACAATCACCGCGGCCCGGATCACCTGGGTGGGGGACAGATGGGGCAGCCCGCTCGTCGCGGCGCTCGCCGTGCACACCCGGACCTCCTCAATGCTCCGGTACGGCACCTACGACGTCGGGCTTCGTCTGACCGAACGTGCTCGAGCGGACCTCGCCACCGAGGGCACCGACGCTGACGCGCTACGGATGACCGGATCCCTCCACCTCCGCTCGGCGATCCTTGCCGCACGCGCTGGCGATGCAGACCTGGCCGCGCAGCACATCACTGAGGCCCGTGCCATCACCGACCGGCTCCCACAGGACACGGACCACCTGTGGCGCAACCTGGCGTTCGGACCGACCAACACCGGCTTCCACGACGTCGCGACCGCCATCGAGCTCGGCGACGGGCCACGGGCCTTGACGCTCGCCGAGGGCCTCGATGTGCCCGCAACGTTCGCACGCACTCGGACGGCTCACCACTTCATGGACCTCGCGCGCGCTTACCTCTGGCAAGGGAGGTACGACGCGTCGCTTGCGTGCCTCCAGCGCTCCCGGGAGCTGGCGCCCCAGCAGACTCGCCACCACCCGACGACACGTGAGGTGACTCGCATGCTCGTGCGTGCCCACCGGCACACGAACGAACCCTTGGCTCGGTTCACCGCCTGGATGACCGTGAACTGACACCGATCAGTTCTCGCCGGGGTCGACAGCGTCCAGCAGACTGATCCAAGGGAACGTGTTCGCGGCGCCGACGCCGGACTGGTGCGGTTCGTCAGGACCGATGACGACCTGAGTGCCCCAACGGCGTAGCGTTTCAAGCGATCCGTCGTAGGTCGGGTGCTTCGCGAAGGCGACGTTGATGTACGGGCCGACGGCGATCGGCACCCCGCGCCCGGTCTGCTCGATGAGCCGGGTCAGGACGTAGGTGTCGGCAATGCCGAGCGCCCACTTCGTGATCGTGTTGTACGTCGCCGGCGCCACGATCACGGCGTCGGGATCGGGCAGCGAGTATCCGACCGCAGTATGGAATTCCGTCCGCACGGGCCGGCCGGTCACATCGGCGATCTCCGCCATGGTCACCGGAAACGCCGACGCAGCTCGCTCGGTCGCGAGCACGTGGACGTCCCAACCCCGTTCCGCAATCAGCGGGAGGAAGCGCGAGGGTACCTGCCGAGTCGCCCCGGCCGCACACACCACCAGGTACAACACACCGGCGCTCATAGTGGCGACCTTATCGGGTCACGGGCATGTGAGCCGAGGCCGCCTCGACATCGCATACGGGGGTCGGAGACGTCACGACGCTCGCTCCGTTCGACGGGTCTTTTCCCAGGTGACACATGAATGTGTCACTCCTGGGCACACCGTGGCGACGATCGTTTGTTGCGGGCCGGCACCGGCAGGCCGCGACCAGGCAGGCTGTTCTGCCCACAAGATCAGGGGGACCGATGACGAGGATCGGATCACAGCCCGAAGACACGGTCGTGGGCGTCCGCGTCTACGTCTTTCGACGTCAGTCAGGCGCGACGAGGTGAACGTTCCTGCCCCGGTCGACATCGGCTACCTCGCTGCTGCCAACAAGAGTGCACTTGCCCGGCAAGAGGAAACCGTGGCGAGCCACGCCAAGGCGGAAGGGCTCGCCCTAGCTGAGGTGCTGCCGGATGACCGTGAGGCACTCACCATCAGCCAGGTCATCGATGCGGTCCGTCGGCTTGAGGCGAAGCTCGTCCTCGTACCCGCCGAGGCCGCGACGGCCGTAGCCCGCAACCTGCTCAACGAACGCCGCTCGGAGCCGCATGCGTTGTCGTGGGACCAGCGACGGGGAAGTCAGAGGGTCCTGCACCGTAATGCCGGGCTCGGAAACCGCCACACGAAAGGTCGTCCAGCAAGCGCCGCTCACATCCGTTCCACCCGAACCGAAGGGCGAGTACTTTGCACACCACTAAGCAGGGCGTCGAGGCGCAGCGCCTCACCATCGGCGCCGTCGAGAGACTGTCCGACACGACAGGTGTCCCACGTGAGGACGTGGTCCTGATCGCGGTCAACCTGTTCGGCATCTCCAGCACCGTCCCGCGGCACCGCGCTCGGGTCCGGCTCGACAGTGCGCCGGACCCGGCGTGTATGGCGATCGTCTCGCTCAACGTGACCGACTTTCCGTTCACACTGAGCGAAGACCTCTTCCTCAACAGTGTGCACGTCGCAGGCATGGAGCGGATCGACGCGGACGACGCCGTCGGCGGCTACTTCCGTAATGGCGGCGCTGCCGCGACGCTCAACCCCAATGCCCGCAGCCGTTGCGTCGGCTGCGATGGGCCAGCAGCGGCGATCGGAGCACAGGTGCCGTACTCATCCGGCTGGTTCGGGTTTGCGCAGTTCATGCGCAGCCCGGCCCTTGCGCTCGGGGCGCGCTAGTGGCCGCCCCGCTGTCGGAACTGAGTCCATATGCCTCTGCGCGTCACTTCTTCGGCGCGGAGTTGCGTGTGCGCCGGCTCGCCGTCGGGCTTTCGCAGGAGCAGTTGGGGCAGAAGATCTTCGCCACCGTGAGCATGGTGAACAAGGTGGAGCTGGCACGGCGTTTTCCGTCGGCCGACTTCGCCAGGCGCTGTGATGACGTGCTGAATACGGACGGCGCGCTTACTCGGCTATACCAGTTGGCGTTGGCGGAGCGGACACGACACGAGACACCGGTAGATCGACCGGTCATCCTCAGTGAGCCGGAAGCCCGAGCGCTGCGCCGACTGTTGACCGCAGAGATTACTCAAGTACCCACCGAGACGAGCGAGCTAATGCCGGACGTGCTCGACCGGATCGACTTCGTGCTCGCTACCGCGGGGCCACCAAGCGGACCCTGAAGACTCACTCGAAGAACATCTACCATCTGCACGCGTCGGGCCACACAGTGCTCCTCGCCGCCGGCCCCGCGAGAGTGTGCCCTGACCTCGTTGTTGCGCCGCCAGGGGACGGCTGGGATGTTCGGTCGCCCTCCGGCCTGAGCACATCCTGGGCAGCTGCGCACCAGTACGGCATTTGCCACACCAGGCCATGATCGAGGGCCCAGTTGGCTCCCTCCGCCAGGCGGTGGGTCACCACGCATGTGAGCAGCGCCCGCCCACCGATGGACTCGATCTCTCGTCTGAGCAGTTCGGCAACTGCCGGACAGGGCAATGGTGCCGCGGGGTCGACTCGTGCGCGAATGTCTGCGCGGTGCCAGTCCACTAGCAGCGGTGCAAGATCGACGGATCGACAGCCGAAGCCGAGCGTCGTCTCGACGTCGACCAGCCCGGAGACCGCATCGCCGCCGTTTTCGTCGAACAGGACGTTGCGCAGGTTGAGATCGCCCAACACGAGATCGCGCGTCTCGAGCTCCCATGGCCCTGGCGGGCGGGCGAAGACCAGATCGCGCAGCGCCTGTCCGTGGCTGCCGGACGCGGCCAGCCTGGTCCAGGCTCTGCCATCGGGGTCGAGGGCATCGCGCAGCCGTGCGGGCCAGTCCACGCCGCGTGCTGGCCGCTGGTGTGTTTGACGCCGGTTGAGCGACAGCACGCTTTCGAGCCGGGCAGGTGTCAGGGACGGCGCACGTTTACCGGGGAGGACGTGCGCCACCGTGTACCACCCGTAATCGGGCAGCAGGCCGTAATCCAGCAGTCTCGGGAGCGGCAGCAGGTCCGGCGCCAGTGCGCGTAACGTTTCCATGTTCTCGGCGACGGTGGGGAAGTCGTCGACGCCCGCCTGGATCTTCAGCACGACGCGCTGGGTGGACGTGATCGCCGCAGTCCAGCATTGTGCGGTGGCACCGCCGTCCAGAGGGGTCGGGTCGCGGAGGATGAGGCCGGTGCGTCGGGTGAGGCTCAGGGCTTGCTGAAGGGCTTCCTCGTCGGCGTTCGTCATCGGTGTAGGGGTCTCTCCCTGCTGTGTCCGCGGGGTCGTAAGGGCGCGCCGGTCAGCCTGTCGGTGTTGCCGCACCGTTCCAGATCGAGCCTGGCCCACAGTGAATCCGCCGGTCAGTCCGGTGAATGAGACAGCGAGGGCTGTCTGTATCGATGTCATGGACTGGCGCTGCACAAATTGCGCAAATAGGCTCATGACTCTGATCAAGGTACGACGACCAGCACTGATGGATGAAGCGGGCGACATAGGCGCGGCGCCGGTCCGTTGCGTCGCACACTCGACTCGATCTCGGGCGCGGTCGTCCTTCGCCGGGGCGAGCCGCTGCGGGGTACGGCGATGAAGGTCAGCGTGCAGCTTTTCGCCTCGCGCCGCGAAGGTGAGGCGCCCGCCGGCGTCATTGAGAAGACCATGGAACTCACGCAGCTCGCCGACGAGCTTGCCTTCGATGCGGTCTGGTTCGCAGAGCACCACGGCACACCGTGGAATCTGTGCACCGATCCGCTGACGCTGGCCGCGTACGCCGCCGGGGTGACCCGATCGATCGGTCTCGGGACCGCCGTGTCGAACCTGACGGTTCAGCATCCGGTCGCGGTGGCCGAACGCGGTGCTCTGGTCGCGCAGCTGTCAGGGGGGCGGCTCCAACTCGGCATCGGTCGCGGTTTTGCGGCCAGCGACCTTGCGTTGTTCGGTGTGCCAAAGGACTCGGCGGCACAGGTCTTCGACCGCAACCTCGAACAGTTCGGGACGCATGCGACACAACTGCTTCCAGACAGGCAAGGGCTGTGGCTGGCTACGACCGGCAACCCGGCCACTCTCCAGTTCGCCGCCGATCACGGCTGGGGGCTGCTGCTGGCGGGCTCGGGCGGCCGGCTGACCGATATCGGCTCCCAGTCGCGGCTCCTGTGGCAGGCACAGCATGCCGGTCAGCAGCCGATAGCCGTGTTCCGCGCGGTCCATGTCGCCGACACGGTCGAGCAGGCACGGGCGGAGATGCTGCCCTATGTCACCTGGTACCGCGATCAGGCTGCGGCGCTGCAACCAGAGCAGCCAGTGAGGCCGGTGGACGAGGTTCTGGCGGGCTTTTGCGTGTTCGGCCCGCCGGAGGTGTGCCTGCAGGAACTGACCTCGCTCGCGCAGACAGCCGGCGCGACAGAGGTGGTGGGTGTTTTCGGTCTGGGCGCTGCGCCATTGGAGATGACCCGCCAGTCGATGCGGCGGTTCGCGGCGGAAGTCAAGCCGTTGCTGGCTGAAGTGGACACGGTCGCGGCACCGATGGGAGCGATAAATGACCGACCTGGATCTTGAGACCTTGACGCGCTCGTTGTCGCGGGACGACGCCGAGCAGTATGCAGACGTGGCCCTCTCCTCGGGCCTGGCGGAGTACCTGCCCTCGCCCACCGGGACCTATCTGACGGGCACCTACCCGCCGCTGAAGGCGATGCAGCCCGTCGAGGCCGCAGCGGTGTTCGCCGACGTCACCGACGAGCTGAACGTCTACGTCCACATCCCGTTCTGTCGGCAGAAGTGCACGTTCTGCCACTTCGCCAAGGAGATCAAGCCCGGACAGGACCGGGTGGCCGCCTACCTGCAGGCTCTCGTGGCCGAGATGCGCCAGGCAGCGTCCGTGCTCGGCGCGCGGCGGCGGGCTCGCTCGGTGTACTTCGGTGGCGGGACGCCATCGACACTGACTGCGGCGGAGATGCGGATGCTGTTCGCCGCGCTGCACGACAACTTCGTCATCGACGCCGCCACCGAGTTCACCTTCGAGCTGCACCCGCAAATCGTGCGGGACCCCGACTTGGCCCGTGACAAGCTCGCGGCGATGCGCGAGGCGGGGGTCAACCGGATCGCGTTCGGCGTGCAGAGCCTCGACGACGGCGTGCTGAAGATCCTCAACCGGGGACACGACGGGCAACAGGTCTTTGATCTTCTCCAGCTTCTGCGCGACGAGGGCATGACCAACGTGTCGGTCGACCTGATGTACGGGCTGCCCGACGAGACCCTTGCCAGCTGGTCGCAGACGTTGACCCGGCTGCTCGACGCGGGAGTCAGCAAGTTCAACATCTTCCCCCTCTTCTTCAAGATCACCGATCCGATCAGTCGGCTGTACGAACGCCATCCCGAACGCTTCCCCGACGCGCGGCAGCGGCTGGCCGCGCACGTACATGCCGAAGCACTGCTGAGCGCGAAGGGCTTTCACCGCGGGCCGGTCTTGTACTACTCGCGCGCCGAGCACCATTCGCAGCAGCAGGAGTTGAAGTTCGACGCGATCGACGACGTCAACCTGCTGGGGCTGGGCGTCAGCGCATTCGGGTACCTGGGCTCCACCCAGTACTACAACCTCTGCGACATCGACAGCTACATCGCCGCCGTCGAGGACGGACAGATGCCGGTCTGGCGCGGCACAACGCTCGACGACGACGAGCTGTCCCGGCGGGCGGTCATGTTCGGGCTGCGTT
Organism: Promicromonospora sp. NPDC057138; assembly: GCF_042670845.1. Taxonomy (NCBI): domain Bacteria; kingdom Bacillati; phylum Actinomycetota; class Actinomycetes; order Micrococcales; family Promicromonosporaceae; genus Promicromonospora; species Promicromonospora sp. NPDC057138. The sequence continues at coordinate 100,494 of NZ_JBHUUX010000004.1, forward strand.
CGGCCGGCGTCGACCGCCAGGCATTCCAAACGCGGTTCGGGCAGCTGCCCGAACACCGGTTCCCGGTCCTGCACGAGCTTCGCGACCGAGGCCTGCTGGAGCTGGCGGCCGGAGTGTGGACGACCACGGCGATCGGCGCGTACTGCGTCGACACGATCAGCTCACTGTTCGCCAGCCAGGCCGTGCTAACCCGCGTCGAGCAGACCAACCGTGAGCTGCCGGACCGCCGGCACAGCCCGATCGAGCAGTACGACTTCTCGCCGCTCGGCCGCGACCAATTCAGCATCCCCGGAGCCCGTTGATGAGCGCGACCGTCCACGCCACGAACGCGGCACCGAGCATCGTGGTTCTCGGCGCAGCCGGACGGCTCGGCCACATACTGACCGACACGCTGCCCCGGCTCGGGTTCCCGACTCTCGGCATCACCCGCACAGGCACTCCCCAGTGTGCAGCCGCTGTCGACGTCACCGACCCACGCTGGTCGAAGCCCGCCTCCTGGCGCTCGGTCACCGCCGGATGGCCCCCGATCACCGCCGTGATCAATCTAGTCACCGGCCGCGAACCGGAGGCACGGCAAGCCGAAGCAAGCTCCCGCGCCGGCGTCGAGGTCATGCGAGCAGTCACCGAGGCGATCGGCGGCGAACCGCTCATGGTTCATCTGGGCAGCATTGGCGAAGCAAGCAGACCACCGCTGTCGGCGTATGTAGCCGGGAAGATCGCCGCCCGCCGGGCGGCGAACGCGGACGGGAGAGTGACCGTGCTCACCGTAGCGATCGTGCCACGCGCCGTCGGAGCCAAAGCCGATCGAACCCTACGCATGCTCTGCCGGTTGTCGCCGTGCATCGCAGCTCAGCCGATCCCCGTCACCGCCGGGGAAATCTTCGCGCACACGTTGGCGTCATTACTGAGTGACGGCACCGCTGCGGGCAGACACATGGTCCTGGCCGCCTGCGAGCAACCACTGGGCCAGGTGCTCGGAACCCGGAACCGGGCCGGGACGCTGGGTGACCACACAGCTCGGGCACTGATCGCGGCACCGACAGCGGGCAAGATGCTGGGCGGGCGGGCGGTGTCATTGGCCAAGGCCGCACTTGGCTCGACCGTCATCGAGCACTACGCGGCGGCCATTCCCAGCAGCTCCTATCTCGCCGCGTCCACGCCGGGGCAGCTCGTCGCACGCCACAACGACGACGAACTGGGCTCCTGGTGGCTCGTGCCCGCCGACATCGCCGATCGGCGGGCCACCCTTGTCTAGATCCTCTGCCGCCTTCACCGCCGAGGCCATCATGCGCGTACAGGCCGGCGGCCACCTGACCCGGACCGAGGCACGCGACGCCTTCCTGCCAATCCTGGCCGGGGACTACACGGGCGCGGACGTCGCGTGGGGAGCGCTGCTGGCTGGCGTGCACACCCACGCCGGCGGCCCTCAGCCCGACGAAGTGCTCGGCTTGATCGACGCCATCCTGTCCTACGACCCGGCGCTGGCCAGGCAGCTCTCAACTCCGATCCAGCTGGCAAACGTCGACCAGGTGGTCGCCATCACCGGCAGCGGCAAGGAGACCTTCAAGACGTTCAACGTCAGCACCGCCGCGGCGCTGGTGGCGGCCTGCCACCCCGGAGTCGCCGTCGTCAAACCCGCCGGTCGTGCCACGTCGGCAAACACCGGCGCAGCCGAAGTCCTAGAGCACCTGGGTATCCGCCTGCCCCGATCCTTCGACGAGATGGCCGAGCACGCCGACCGGACCGGGTTCTGCGTGTTCGACTACCACCTCGTCGCCCAGAGCTACGGTCCACGCTACGAAGGACGGTTTCATCACCTGCACCCGCTCAGCCACGTCACACCCTGGCTGTTCGTGCCGGTCGCACTCGACGCGCTCGTCTTCGGCATCGCCGAGCCAAACACCGCTCTGGCAGCCTCCATCATCAGCATGATCGGCCCGGCCCGCGCTGCCGTGGCCTGCACACAGGTCGGGGCCCTGGGAAACATCGACGAACACGCGCCATTCGGCATCACGCACGTCACCACCGTCAACGGCCCCGACACCGAAACGGCAGTCACCGACCACGGCCTGCCCGATGACCTCGCCCGCCTGCGCCAGCCGCCCAGCCCCACGGCGGCTGCGACATTCGTCGAAGCCGTCCTCGCCGACGACGCGCCGGAGCTCGCGGTGGACCTGGTCGTCGCCAACGCCGCGCTGATGCTCTCGCTGACCGGCATGGCAATGGCCGACGCCGAGACGGCCTGCCGCGAATACATCGCATCCGGCGACGCGACGCACCGCCTGAACGACATCCGCCACGCCAGCATGGAGGCCCACGCCTGATGAACCCCGCCACCGGCACCAGCCACCCGGCCACCTTCGACGGGTTCCTCCCCGAAGGAACTGCGCCCATCGGCGCAGATCTGCGCGTAGCCGCCTGCGCAGACACCGACTTCCTGCAGGCCCGGTTCGTCGGCCACGTCGCCGCCGACCGGCTCAGCGAGGTTCCGCCGACGCAGAGCATGATCGTCACCGGGTACGGCCCCACTAACGCGCCCACCGTGGGCACCCTGTCCGCGATGCTGGCCACCAAACAGCTCCAGAACCGCACACGGCTACCCGCCACGCTGATCGTGTCCGACCTGGGCGCGTGGAACTCTCGCAACGTCGACTGGCCCACACTTGAGCATCTTCGCGACCGCATCCTGCGCTTCCTGACGGCGGTCGGCTTCAACGGCGACACGACCACCCTGCGCGGCCACCAGGACCACGACAACCTCGTGCTGGCCGGGCTCATCGCCAAGCTGCTCACCGAGGCCGACTTTCGCGCCAACCGCGAATCGCTCGACGAGCTGTACCAGGACCTCGGCCTGCGCGGATCGATGCTCGGCATCATGGTCGACGGCCTGTACACCATCGCAGACATCCTCGGCCCGCTCCGCGCGGGATACAGCCGGGTCCTCATGGTCGCCGGCGTCGAGGAGCATTACTTCGCCGATCTTGCGCGGCTCGTCCTCTCCCGGGCGGCCGAACGCTACCCCGGCCAGCTGTTCCCGGCGGACACCGCAGCAGCCGCCGTCTTCCTCGACGTAGTTCCCGGCCTGGCCGGCTATCCGAAGATGTCCAAGAGCATCCCCGACTCCGCGATCAACCTCGGCGAACCCCTGGACGCGATCCGGCACAAGATCGTCGGCGACGACCGCACCCACCCTGGCGTCCTGCTCAAGATGATGGAGCTGGCCAGCGACTGGACCGCCGACGCCGTCAGCGAGGCCCGACGCAGCTTCCAGGCCCGCGACAGCGACCCGCGACCATGGCAAAAGGCCCGCCAGCGGTACGCCGAAACCCTGCTGACGTACGCCGAGCTGTGGGCGACGACAGCATGAGGCGCCTTCGCCTTTCGGACAATGCCGAGACAGTCTCAGCCGATAGTATCCGGGTGACAAATCAGCCATGCGGCGCACGCACGAAACGATCTCGAAAGCGCCGATCATCAACGCGGAGTTCACTGTGACCAGGAAGCGCGCACTCACCGGCATCAAGCCGACCGGCATCCCGCACGTCGCCAACTACATCGGCGCGATCCGGCCCGCACTGGCGCTGACCGAGGAGTACGACTCGTTCTACTTCATCGCCGACTACCACGCGCTGACGGTCATCAAGGACCCCGCCGAGCTGCGCAGCCTCACCTACGAGGTGGCCGCGGCGTGGCTGGCGATGGGCCTGGACCCACAGAAATCCACGATCTACCGTCAGTCCGACCTGCCCGAGACGTTCGAGCTGAATTGGCTGCTCAGCTGCGTCACCCCGAAGGGGCAGATGAACCGCGCCCACGCATACAAGGCGGCCGTCGCCGATGCGGAGGCCCAAGGCAAGACCGACGTCGACGCCGGGATCAACATGGGCCTGTACGGCTACCCGGTGCTGATGGCCGCGGACATCCTGCTGTTCTCCTCCGACGTCGTCCCGGTCGGCAAGGACCAGTCACAGCATGTGGAGGCCACCCGCGACATCGCGCAGAAGTTCAACGGAACCTACGGCCCTGTGCTGAAGGTGCCGGAGTTGCTGCTCAGCCCCACGGCCGCGTCGATCGCGGGCAGCGACGGCCGCAAGATGAGCAAGTCCTACGGCAACACACTGCCGCTGTTCGCCGAGAGTGCTCCGCTGCACAAGCTGATCCGCCGCTATGTCACCGATTCGAGCGGCCCGCACGACCCCAAGGACCCCGAGACCTCGGGCCTGTTCCAGATCTACCGCGAGATCGCCGACCCGGCCGACACCCGGCTCGTACACAAGGCGCTTTCGGCCGGCGAGATGACCTGGGGCGAACTGAAGGAGACCGTCTTCGAGACCCTCGACGCCTTCCTCGCCGAGCCTCGGGAACGCTACCGCGAGCTGATGGCCGACAAGTCGAAGATCAACCGCATTCTGGTCGAAGGTGCCGATAAGGCCCGCCCGGACGCCATCGAACTGCTGGCCCGGGTACGCGAGGCCGTGGGACGAGTGGAGATCCGGTCCTGAACACAGGCGACCTTCGCGTGACGCACCTGCCGGCCCGCACGCCTTATGCGCGCAAGCTGGCCGGCGGGAGCATCGCCATCGTCAACAACACCACCGCCGCTCAAGGAGGCCGCGTGCCGCAGGACATGTCGTTCCAGTGGCTACGCGAGCAGCCGTCCTTCGACTTCTTCGACGTCCTGCACATCCACTCTCTCGAGCTGGCCGCCGAGCCCGACATCGAGGCCGTCCTTGACCGGTGCGAGCGTGACGGCAAGCAGGTCGTGTGCACGATCCACGACGTGACGCCGATGTTCAGCCCGGACAAGGCCGCGTACGCCCGACAGCTCCGCATGCTCACCGAACGCAAGATCGCCCTGATCACCCTGACCGAAGGCGCTGCGGCCGATCTCCGGCAGATGCTGGGATCGCAGCAGCACGTCAACGTCCTGCCGCACGGGCACGTCCTGCCCTTGGGCGATCCACGCTGGCAAACACCAAGCCGACGCGAAGAACCAATCGGGACGACCCGGTTCGCCATGTACGGCGGCTTCCGGCCCAACCGTTCAATGTTCCCCGTCGTGGCGAACCTGCTGTTCGGCAACCTGAGCGGCCCGACCACGGTCAGCATCCTGACCAGGGCCGTCAGCCCCATCGAACTCGACACCAACCGGGACCTCGGCGCGGTTGTCAACGCCGCCCTGACCCGACCCGAACGAGTCGGTCTTCACCTGTCGCCGTTTCCGCACGACGACGAGATCGCCGACTTCCTGCTGTCGGCCGACGTGCTCGTGCTGCCCTACCGCTGGGGCACCCATTCCGGCCAGCTCGAACTCGCCTTCGACCTCGGCATCGTCCCCGTCGCTGCCGACGTAGGTCACCTGCGCGAACAGTGGCGACGCTACGAAGGCGTCGTCCCAGAACCGATCTGGTTCGACTGGGTCGACGACTACCAGCAAGGCGCCCGCATCCTCACCGCGCTCCAGGACGCCACCCAGCGCCAGCACGAATGGCCCACCGACCGCGACGCCTTGCGCGACATCCGCTCCGCCGAGCATGACGCCACACTTGCCGCACACCACCGCCTCTACACCGAGCCACGATGACAGGCACCACACCGCCAGCAGACAGCCAGCCTCCGGCCTGGGACCGCTGGATCGACACGGCCGGAGCCGTCTTCAACTTCCGCGACATCGGGGCGTACACCACCGCACGTGGCCGGGTCCGCACCGGCCTCATCTACCGGGCCGACTCGCTCGCCAGCGTCCCGGCCACCACGCTCGCCGGTATGGGCATCCGCACCGTCGTGGACCTGCGATCGGACGCCGAGGTAAGCGGTCACGGAAGGTTCCAGTCAGCCGCCGCCGTCACCTACGCGCACTGCCCGGTGGCCTACAACCCATGGGACGATGCGGCGACCTCCGCCGCGACCGTCCAGGCGTTTCTCACCGAGCGCTACCTGGAGATCGCCGATATCGGTCGCAACGGCATCCGCGAGACGCTGGACCTGCTCGCCGACCCCCAACGCCGGCCGATGGTCTTCCACTGCCGCGCGGGTAAAGACCGCACCGGCGTGCTCGCCGCGGTTCTGCTGGCGCTGCTTGGCGTCGGCGACGACGACGTCGACGCCGACTACGCGCTGAGCAACACTGCGTACGCGCGCTTCTGCGCCAGCCGGGGACACGACCCGCAAGCGGCCGTCCGCGAAGCTGCAGCGACGTCCTCGCCGCCGGGGACCGCCTCGGCGGTCCTGCATAGCTTGCGGGCTCGGTTTGGATCGATAGAGGCATACCTCATCGCCATTGGCGTCAGCCCTGGTGTTCTGTATCAGTTACGGGAGAGCCTGATCGATGCGAGTCCGGGCACTAGTTAGCCGCGTGTCGCTCCTTCGTTCCAATTGACTTCGAAAGGCTTGCTGGCGCTTCATGCGTAACTGACGACATCGGCGTCCCGCCGAACGATCAGGCGGGCCGCCCATCCCAGGCAGCCAGGTGTAAATCGTCGCTATCGGTGGCTTTCAGAGCGTGATCCGGGCCAGCTTGCGCCCCACCTTGAGGTACAAGTCCTCACTGGATTCCGCGCTCCGGCCGATTACAACCGCCAGAGGGTCATGAATGTCGTAACTCGTTAGCACGGTCTGACGCTGCTCATTGGCGTCTTCGATGACCAGCCGTAGGCCCTTCTGCTCGGCCACACGGCGAACATCCGAGTTGCTCTTGGCGAACCCAAGACCCCTGACCACGTCGAGAACGGACCGGCTCGCATCGCTCACGACCGGCAGTTCGTCGACCTCTGCGAACGTTCGCTTGGAGAACCGGGCGACAAACTCCGCACGTGCCTTCATCGCGGCGTCGCCCCCGTGGATCGCTGCGGCGACCTCGCCTGCAAGGACCTTCTTCAGGTCCATCGGGTGCAGCGTCCCAGCAGCGAGCCTGTCAGCGACGATCGTGAGCTCGCGGTCACTCCACTCCGAGAGCGAGCGGAAGTATGGCTCGACCAGGTGGTCCGGGATGGACATGATCTTTCCGAAGATCTCCTCGGCCGTCGCCGTCAGGGGGACGTAGTTCCCCTTCGACTTGCTCATCTTCGCCCCGGTGCCGTCCGTGCCCTCGATGAGCGGTGTAGCCACCACCAGTTCGGGCTTCTGGCCGGAGATTTCCATGACCTTGCGCCCCATCTGCATATTGAGGAACTGGTCGATGCCACCGATCTCGAGGTCACAGTTGATCTCGACCGAGTCGAGAGCCATCACGACGGAGTACATGAGCTCAGCCAGGGACAGGCCCTGGCCCGAGTCGAGCCGCTTGCGGAAGTCCTCGCGCTGCAGAGGCATCGCAACGGGGATCTTCGCGGTGAGCTCGATGATCTCCGCGAGCGTGACCTTGCGCAGCCAGTCTCCGTTGTGCCTGAACTGAGCCCGGCTGAAGTCGAAGAACGGAGTCACCTGTTCGCGGTACGTGACCAGGTTGGCCGCGATCATCTCGTCGGTCAGTTCGGGCCGCTCGTCTGAACGGCCCGAGGGGTCGCCGATCTTCGCAGTCATGTCGCCGACGATGAAGACGACCTGGTGCCCCATACGCTGGAACCGGCTCAGTATCATCATCGGCACGGCGTGACCGAGGTGGACCTCGGCGCCCGTCGGGTCGATGCCGAACTTTGCGACGAAAGGCCGGCCCTCGTCCCGTGCTTCGTTGATTCGGCTCACGAGTGCTTCAGCGGACGGCTGCAGTTCCTTCGAACGCTCGCGGATGAGTTCGGCCTGCGCTTCTGGGGCAAGGTCCGACAGGTCCAGTGCCCGGCGATCGCAGGTCTCGGTGAGGAGTTGGAGCACGATCGTGTCGTCGCTGAGGTCCGCTTCGTTCAAGAGGCGGATGGCGCGTTCGACGGACTGGCTCAGGCGGGTCATCTCGGTGCTCCAACGTGGAAGTCTGGTCGGCGGAGGGCGAGGCCCTAACGCTATCGACGCCGTCCACCGCAATCCTCCCGGCACGGCGCCTTGATCACTCCCGCAACGTACGGCGCCCTGCCAACGGCCTCGCATGCAACGCGCTGCGGCTCAAATCGCTCGCCGCGGAACGCGCGCGGTCCCTAGCCTTGGCGGATGTACTCGATCCGGCCCGCTCTGGAAGCCGTCATTCCGACGTTCGGGCTGCGGGTCCGGTGGGATGACCTGGAGCTGCGCCTGCCCGACGATGTCGAACTGCTCGCATTAGCCGACCTCGCCGCTGGCGGTGTGCACGACCCCGACGCCACGCCGTTCTCGTGGCCCTGGACCCGTGGCACAGGCGAGGAAGTCAAGCGAAACGTCCTCGCACACCAGTGGAAGAACCGGGGCCGAACCGCAGCCGATGACTGGGTACTCTCGCTGGCCGTGTTCCGCAAGGGCGAGATCGTCGGAGAACAACAGATCTCGGCGAAGAACTTCCACGTCACCCGGTCCGCACACACCGGGTCCTGGCTCGGGCTCCGACACCACGGGCAAGGCATCGGCACCAGGATGCGGCTCATGGCGTTGTATCTGGCCTTCGAAGGCCTCGATGCCGCCGAGATGGTCAGCGAGGCCTACACCGACAACCCCGCCTCGAACGCCGTCTCCCGCCGCCTCGGGTACGCGACGAACGGGTCCCGGATCACCGCCCGCGAGGAGCGCCCCGTCGTCGAGAACAACTACCGCATGACCCGCGAGCTCTGGGACGCGCGCCCCAGCGCACTACGCCCCGAGATCACGCTCGACGGCCTCTCACCAGTCCGTGAGCTCTTTGGAATCGATCAGCCCGATCAACCCGAAGGAGCGGAGCATTGACTGCGGGGGCCGTCGTCAGCAGCACGGTCCAGGTTGGCCGGAGACCGCCGCCGCTCGCGTTGACTCTCGCCGTACCTGGGTGGTCAGGAGCGAATAGGCGCACCAACCGCATGAAAACGCCGGCCCGAGTTCTTCGTGGAACTCGCGGTCGCCGTCGCGGATACCGTCTCGAAGGCTCCGTCGTGGCTTCCGGCTGTGATCTCGGCGTAGTCGGGGAGGCCGAAGCTGCACCGGCCTGAGGCCTTCGTTTGCAGGATCACGCGGCAGAAGCCCGGCTGGACCACCCTGGCGAAGAACGCGCGGTACCACATGCCTTCGGCCCGAGCGGTCTTCTGTCGTACACGCCGATGTGTTCATACCGGGTTGTTGAAGATTCCGAGTTGTCCCACACTGCCCACCGGACCCTCGATACGATGATGGGCCGTTATGAATAGTCACGAAAGGCTGTTTAGTGAGCCAGATGCTGCCAACCACTCCCTACCGCGGGACGCGGGATTTTTTGCCTCCGGAGATGTCCGTCCGGCAGCAAATATTCGGCACGATGTTCGACGCCGTCGAGCGGTACGGATACACCCGATATGACGGCCCGATCCTCGAATCCGCGGAGATCTACGAGGCCAAATCGGGCCAGGAGATCGCCGATCAGCAACTGTATTCACTGACCGACCGAGGCGGACGCCGGCTGGCATTGCGCCCCGAGATGACGCCCTCCGTGGCCCGCATGATCGCCGGCAACGTCAACAGCCTGCAGTTGCCCGTCCGGTGGTACAGCCACGTCAACTGCCACCGCTACGAGCGGCCCCAGCGCGGCCGCCTGCGGGAGCACTGGCAGCTCAACGTCGACATCTTCGGCTCCGACAACGTCGCCTGCGAGATCGAGATCTTCGAGGTGATCCACGAGGTCATGTCGTCGCTTGGCGCGACCCGCGACATGTGGGTACTCCGCGCCGGCGATCGCGCGGTGCTCGACAGCATCCTGCGCGACGTCGCCAAGATCCCGCAAGACCTGGTGCCACGGACGATGTCGCTGATCGACCGGTGGGAAAAGATGCCCCGGGAGAAGCTGCGTGCCGAGGCCGAGGAGTTTGGCATGGAGGGACCTCGTTTCGACGAGCTCGCCGAGATCCTGGCGTCGGGGTCGGAGGTCCTGTCGCGCCTGCCTGAGGACGTGCGCGAGGGTTCCCCTCTGGTGCAGATGATGGACGGCGACGCGAAGGACCTGTTCGTGTTCGACCCGCTCATCGTGCGCGGACTGCAGTACTACACGTCCACGGTGTTCGAGGTCTTCGACCTGTCGCCGGAGAACAACCGCTCGCTGTTCGGCGGCGGCCGCTACAGCGACCTCGCAGGCCTGTTCACGACCCAGCGCATCCCCGGCATCGGGTTCGGCATGGGTGACGTGACCCTCGCTGACTTCCTGGAGACCCACGGCCTGCTGCCCGAGCCGCGCACCCAGGTCGACGCTGCGGTCATCCCGGTCACCGAGGAGCTGTTCCCGGCCGCACGCGAGGTGGCTTGGCTCCTGCGGCAGTCGTCGGTGCGCGTCTCGACCCCACTGGAGCTGCGCAAGCTCGGCAAGGAGCTAACCCGCGCGGACCGCAGCGGGGCCCGGTTCGCCGTGATCGTGGGCGACGAAGAGTGGCAGGACCGCCGGGTCGTGCTCCGCGACCTAGCCCACCAGCAGCAAGAACTGATCGCGATCGAAGAACTCCCGGCCCGATTGATCACCCTCCACCACGAGGCTTAACAGACGGTGGTCGATGATCTTCTTGTCGAAGATGCTCCGCCGTCCCGGGTGGTCAGTTGCCGATCGGCGCACCATCCGCCGCATGAGCCCACGCGCCCTGGGGATCAACTTCGACACGGGTGCTGCGACTGCGGCCTGTCGCATGAAGCGTTCGCGACCGGCGCCGATGATGCGCCCGTGGTCAGACGGTCCGGGTTCGGATTCGACGCGGGGTCCACGCTGCGACCGCGCTGCGCCGGTCACGACTGAGCCGCTAGCCGGCTCTGTGCCACCTGCGGGCTCGCGTCTCGTCCCAGGCCGTGCAGCAGTGGCGTTCGGGCGCGTCTCGGGATCGTGGTGGATGCGTCGCGCAGTGCGAGCCAGCAGACGAGCTCCGCGACCGCGGGCCCGCGTGGGGGCTTGATCACCACCATCGCGGAGTCGTCCAGCGACTGGCCGCTCCAGCGGATCGCCTGGGCCGGTAGAAGCTCCTCGTGCTCGTGCCAGAGCAGGCGCACGATCACCGGGACGTCCCCCTGCGGCTTGACGGGGACGTGGCGGGGTTGCCGCTCATTGAGCGGGCCGGACGCCGGCCATCGTTCCTGCTTGACCTCAAGCAGGTTCAGGCTGTTCACATTGCCGTGGTACCAGCCCCCGGCCGGGCGTGGCGGGATGCTGCTGGCCACGTCCGGAACGCGGAGCCAACCCACCACCTCCGGCTGCCCCGGCTCAGCACCGGGAGCCTGGATCCTGACCAGCACCGCCGTCGGCGTCCAGCGGACCGCCCGCGCCGGCATCAGCTCCTCGGCCCGGCCCCAGACCATACGAGCGATCACCGGCAGCCCACTCTGCGTATCGACCGGAGCTGGCGCCAGTCGCGGGCGCCCCAGATTCCTGGGGATGACCCCGCCCGGCCAGAACCGGTCCGCGGCCTCCAGTAGTTCTCCCCGCTGACGCTCGCCTTGCACATCACCAGTAGAACACATGTTCTATGCTTGATCATGTACCTGTCCGCAGCCCGGGCTGATGGAGTCCCGGAGCGCATATTCTGGGCGAGCGATGACCCGGCACGGCCCGTCCTGTCGCCAGCGAGGGGAGAGGCGCTGTCGTGAGAATGAGCGCGTGGATCGAACCGATCCCCTTGGAGTCCGGCCAGCCCTCTCCCGGGCCGGCCAAGGAGATCCAGGTCATGGCCGACACCTACGAAGAGGGCAAGGCACAGCTCATCGCCCGACTGCCCGACGGCTGGCGCATGATGAACATCGGCGTCGACCGCTGAGGACACAGCAGTCCACGATCTCAGCGTTCGAAGGCGGCACCCAGGAGCCCACCATCTCGATGTTGCACCGGATCGGCCATGCCAGCGGCCACACCTTGAGCGTGCTGTTCCTACCCGCCAACTAGATGTCATTCCGCGAGAATCTCAGCCACAAACTCAGTGCGGCGCCGCTCGCGTCGTTCATCGTCGCCGACAGATCCAGTCCAACCGTAGGGTCGCGTTCATGACTGCTGATATGGAGTTCTGCCAGGTCGTCACGATGTACCACGAGCGCGACTTGGCCGACGCGCTGGCCGAGTTGCTGGTTGCTCGGCGTCTGGCGGCGAGCGTGCACGTCGAGGGTCCCGTCACGGCTCGATTCTGGTGGGACGGCGCTGTTCAGACCGTCGAGGAGTGGCGGGTGACCTGCAAGACCACCATGGACCGCTACGACGAGATCGAAGCATTGATCAACACCAAGGAGCACCACCCGTACGACTTGCCGGAGGTGCTCGCGGTTCCGGTGCTGGCCGGGTCGGACCGCTACCTGGCGTGGATCGCGGCCGAGACCCGCACATCCGGTACGCCATATGGGCAGCCCGATAACAGCGCGGACGCGTGACGTCGTTCGATGATCAGGGAATGATGGGCAAGGCGGCCATCGACGGGGGGTGAGCTGGATGGCACGGTATGTAGACCCGCAGTTTCCTGAGCGAATGCGCATGCTCCGCCATGCCCGTGGGCTGTCCTTGAAGGGCTTGTACCGGGTCGCGCACGTGTCGGTGTCGGCACTGTCGGAGTACGAGACCGGGCGCCGGCGACCGTCCGCGGAGATGGCCCGGACCCTCGACCTCGCCCTGGACGCCAGCGGGCGGCTCGCCGCCATGGTGGTCGAGACACCCCACGCGACAACCGCCGAGGAAGGCGGTGAAGCGGCGGACCGGGTCGGGCACGCGGTGCGGGCGCCTCGGCAGATCGATGCCCGGGCGGTCGACGCGCTCGCCGCAGCCCTGGCCGCGCACCGGCGAGCCGACGACGACGCCGACCCGGTACTGCTGCTTCCTGCGGTGAGCGCCGGCCTGGCCCAGGTCCAGCGTCTGGCGACCGAGGCGCGTGGACAGCACGCACGTGCGCTGCGGGTCGTGGCGGCTGAGTGGACCCAGTTCACCGGGTGGTTGCATGCCCAGGCCCGGCACGACGCCGAGGCGGTGCGGTTGCTGACCGAGTCCGCCAGCCAGGCCGTCCAGCTCGGGGTGCCGAACCTCGCCTGCCAGGCCTGGGGTTTTCGCGGATACCTCGAACGCCAGCGTGGTGTACCGGCTCGGATCACCAGAGCGTTCCAGACCGCCGCCGAGGTCCCCGGGGCTTCGCGTCTGCACCGTGTCGACGCGATGCTCAACACGGTCCACGGGCTGGGTCTCATGGGCGAGAAGCGTCAGGCACTCGACCTGCTAGGTCAGGCCAACGACATGACCACGAACGCAGGTGCGGACGAGGTCGACCCGGCGTCCTACTGGCTGACCCCGACATGGCTGCGGATCCCGATGGGTATGGCGTATCTCGGTCTGGACCGCGCCGGCGATGCGGCGCAGAACCTGCGCGCAGGACTGGAGGCGTTGCCCGCTCGCTGGCAGGGAGCGGAGTGGGCCACCGAGTACCGCGACGCCCTAGTCCGAGCCGAGGCCGCCGCATGAAGCCGCCCGTCGATCCGCGGTTCGGTGCCGAGCTGCGAAGGCTCCGCGAGGCACACGCGATATCGCTGCGTGACCTGTCCGCCGCCTCGCACCTGTCCAAGTCGCTCCTGTCGCTGTACGAGAACGCGGGCCGGGACCCGTCGCCCGAGAACGCCGCCCACCTCGACACGCTCCTAGACGCCGGTGGGCGCCTGGCGTCCCTGACATCGGAGGCGATGCCGGACGACAGTGCGACACCGGGCGAACTGGAGCGGGCCGCTCACGCCGGGCGCGCGCCACGTTCGCTGGACGGTGGGGCCGTGGCATCTCTGGGCAGTGTGCTGGCCGCTCATCGACACCTGGACGACGCCGTCCCCGCCGAGGTGCTGTGGCCGATCGCGAGCGCGCATCATCAGATGCTGGCGCGGGTGGCACGGGAGGCACGCGGCCCGCATGTAGCGGCGCTGGAGCTCGTGGTGGCCGAGTCACTGCAGTTCGTGGGGTGGTTGAGCGCGCAGCTCGGGCGGCACGAGGCTGCCGACCGGTTGTACGCACAGTCCGCGGACAGGGCCGAGGATCTGGGCGCCGGCGGGCTCGCGTCGCAGTCGCGCCGGTTCCGCGGGTCGCTCGCGTGGCAGCAGGGCCGACCGGCGCAGATGGTGGCGCATTACCAGCACGCCGCGCAGACCCCGGGGGCCGGGATCCTGCACCGGATCGACGCCGGGCTGCGACACGCGCACGGTCTTGCACTGCTCGGCGACCGTGCCGGTGCGCTGGGCGTGCTGCACGCCGCCGACGATCTGACCACCGCGGCCGAGAGCGCTGTGCCGGACCCGTTCGCCTACTGGCTCAATAGCACGTGGCTGCGGTTCCCGCTCGGCCTGGCACACCTCGAGCTGGGCCGAGCCCAGGACGCGGTGGACAACCTTCGCGCCGGGCTGGAGGGCCTGCCGGACGAGCAGCGCGAGACACCGTGGACGGCGCAGTACCGCTCCGCGCTGGAGACGGCGCAGGCGCGGGCCTGACCAGCACCAGGCGGCGCCGGACCGCAGGGCTGGGGGAGCGGCCATCGGGCCCGGCTCGACGAGGCACTGCCCCAGGCAATCCGCGTGGCCTTGCGGTACCAGTCCGTTGGCGAGGCGGGTGAGCTGTACTCCACCGAGCCGCTGAGCAGGACCAGCAGCTCCCCGCTAGTCGTAGATCCGTTCCTGGGGTACCCCAGCCCTAGGTGCTCCCGCGCTCTAGCCTTCTCTACTTGCTGTCGGAGACGGAGACGGAGACCGGAACGGAACGCACTCGGGAGCGAGGTTAGCGTGGCACCTCTCATACAGCTCCTGTCTTGCCCTCAGTTCTACCGCCGGGTGCCTTGCGTTCTCGGCACGCTCTGTGAGCTCAACGATGCTCAACGTACGCAGGGGAGGTTCCATCGCGGCGAGAATCAGCAAGATGATCATCCCCACGAGAGCCACGGCGAAGCCGACAAGCGCAACGTTCCTCGCCAGAATGGCTCTATTGCGGCGTTTCCGGCGAAGAACAAGCTCCCTCGGCAGGCCCGCTGACGGACCCGTCTTCATCGTCCTCAATCGGCTTGTCGTCAGATCGAGGTACGCGCTAACAGCGTGGTCTATCTCGGCGGCCAGATCCTGCTTGGTGCTTCCGTCCGGCAACTCCGCCAGAACCCTCTGCATCCACTCGATGCGCCGTGCGAGGCGAGGTCTTGGCGTGAGGCCCTCAACCGCCCTCCAGAGAAGAGGCGTGACGGCTACCAGGACTGGAATCAGTAGGGTTCCCATCACCTGAAGCATGGCTGCGGAGCCTACCGGGGTAGGGGGTCGGCGGACATGCGGCGGCACGGAAGTCACCCGCAGGTCCGGCTGGGTGTGGTCCTAACCCCGGCTACGTGGTCGTGCCCCTCACGGGTGAGACGGCCGCGCGTGGCTGACCGCCGTCTACGCTCAAGACACAAGTGGGTACCCACCCGCTGTCGGGGGAAACACCTTCTCTGGAAGGTTCTCAGCCGAGCGGAAGCGCATCGTGGCCTCGCGTCGACCATCTGGCCCTACGGGTATCACTTGGCGTCGAATAAGCCGGGCCACGGTGATCTGAAGCCTGCGCCTCACCCTTCGCGAATCACGCAGCTTCTCCAGCAGGGGCCCACCAGGTTCGAGCGGCTGCCACCAGACCTTGACCCATCCCTTGCGGTGTGGGTGGGCCGCGACAAGCAGCACCCAGGCACTATGGGTGCGACCCGGCACGACGACCAGATTCCGCTCTTCACCGGGCGCGAAGGTTCGCGGGAGATGGTGGGAGTCACCGTCTGGATACTCGGGCTTCGCACCGAAAATCACCGCCCGGTACAGACGCACGTAACCCGTCCCGACGTTGCTGACCCTGAACCGCTCCCATTGCTGTGGCTCACCGGTGACTTCGTTGATCAGGTTCAGCTCGCCGGTCCGCTCGAACCACAGTGCCGCGTTGGGTTGCGACCTGTGATGACGGATCTCCTGCATGATCGCGACCCCGGCAGCGACCCCAGCGAGGCCGGTCGTGATCAACCATCCAGTCCAGTCCTGCCACCACTGCAGTTCCACGCGTGCACCCTACTGGCGCCCGGTCACGCCGCGCGCTGCGCGATCGGGAGTCGGTGCCGGATGTGCTGGGCCGTCACGGACCGGTCGAGACACCGCGCGCAGACCGCCGCGCGCCACTGAACCACACCAACACGATCGACAACATGCCGGCGCCCGAGCGGGTCGGCGTGTGCGACGCGGCCGTGATCGACAGCCACGGCTACGAGGTGGCGTGCTGGGAGCCGCTGTACGTCCGTCGGGAGGCGGCCGAGGTGGAGTGCCCGGCGTGCGGCACGATGCACCTGGCCGACGACATCTGGAACAAGACCCTGGCCGCGTCGGAGGACCCGCTGCTCACCCGCTCGGAGATCGCCCGTGCGCTGGCCGGGCAGGTCACGATCAAGCAGCTAGAGCACTGGGCCGACCCGAAGCGCGGCGGCCGCCTCATCTCGGATCTAGCCCAGTCAACGGGCTCCGACCCAACCGCCGTCGCGTCGGTCCTCGACGGTGTGGAGCACGCGGTCGAAGAAGACCTCGAGTCCGATGCGATCCTCGCGCCGGCGAGGGATAAGCGGATAACGGAGCTGACCCCTGAGCAGGCGAGAGAGGCTACCCAGTTCCTGAATCACTGGCTGTGGAACTTCGACCTCGATGTGGTATTGCTCAATCAGATCTTCGGTGAGGCGTACCTCTTCCAGGTACTCGGGTGGGCAGCGATGTTTGCTGTCCTACAAGTCTTCCTCGTAGCCATGCTCCTGCCCTCGGACGATGAAGGGGATCAGGATGAGGAGCAGGGTGAGCTGTGACCAGACCGTCACAACGCCATGAGCCACGTGTCGCGTGGCGCGGCGCGGGTGCTAGGGAGCACTGTCTGACACATTGAGCCGTAGTGGCTAGAGAGGCCGCGACACCGACAGGTGCCGCGGCCCTTTTTATGCCCGGATGAGGGCAGGGAGCCACCCTCTCCCCCGGGTACCGAGTAGTACCGCAGCCGTGTCCGCCGAAACTGGATCGCGTCAACGGGGACGGGTCAACTGGGACGGGTGGGATCAGTGGCTGCCGTTCAGGGAGGTCGACCACTTCAGGACCGTCGACCCGTTGCAAACCTTGAGGGCCACCTCGACGACGCGACCGTCGGCCAGGAACACCGTCCGCAGCACCTGGGTGACGATCACCGAGCCGGTGAGGCCGAGGGCTGTGCTCTCGGGCTCGGTGGCGAGCCGGGAGGTCACCTCCTCCAGCACGCGACCCTGTGCGACCCCCAGCCGTTCACTGGCCAGCTCCCGAGAGCCGCCCGTGGACACCGGCTCGGCCAGCTCCGGGGCAGCCTCGACGACATAAGCCGGGTAGTACGACGAGGACAGGTGAACCGGTGAGCCACCTCGCTCCACGACGCGGCGCCGCACGTGGACGGGAGACCCTGGCTCGACGTCCAGTCGCGAAGCGATCACTTCCTCGGCGCCGACCGTACCGACCTCCACGACCCTTGAGATCTCCCCCGTGGCCAGGGCCGCACCCGAGGCGGCATGGGTGCGCACACGCGTGGCGATGTTGTCGCTCCCGTAGTCAGTGACGACCGTCCCGGCACCGGCATTGGCGCTGGTCAGACCCTCCTGCTTGAGAGTGGCGTACGCCTGCACGACAGTCCCGTTGGACACGCCCCACTCCTGCATGACCTGTCGGATCGTCGGCAGGCGGTCCCCAGGCCGCAGGGTCCCTTCGCGGATCTGCCCACGGAAGTGCTCGGCGATCTCCGCGTATCCAACAGCGTGCGTCATGCCGCCGATCCCTCATCTCTCCATCGGGTGTTCCGTCTGTCGCATCTTGCTCTAGGCCTGGGTACATCTTGGCATGTAGAGCATGCCGGACATCCTCCACCAGGATAACCGCCACACGACTCCGGGAACCAGAGCCCAACTATCGGCCCCACGCCTCGTTGAAGGCACCAAACCCGTAGACATCAGGCCGGTGACGATCTCGCGCCTTCCGGATGTGGACAGCGAACCCCTCCCGCAATCTTGCCGCACATGATGATCTTGTTCCAGGAGCAACCGAGCAAGGAGGGGAGCAATGATGACCACCCACCGTGTGCCATCGGCGGACTGTCCGCCGTCGCGCGCCGGGACCGTCGGGTGCCGTCGTGACTTCTCCAGCCCTGCCACCCGCCGTGGACAGCACCGTCGGCCGGCAGCGCAGCAGGCAGGCGTGGCCCCCGTACGCCGCGTCGCTCCGCCAGTCGCCCGACCGGTGACGCGCCGGAGAAACCGTCACCGGTCGGGTTCCCAGAATCTCGATCAGACCCAGGAGACACGCGATGGGCAAGCTCGACTCATTTCCCGAACGCCGCACGGCACCTGATCCTGTGCCCGGCGACACTGCCGCAATCTTGCTCGCCCTCGACGCGGCGAAAGCAGCCCTCATGGAGGTCGGCGCGGACCGCATCGAGCTGCTGGCGGCCACCGGCAGCGGGCGGGTATCGATCCAGCCGGCACTGCTAGCCGACGGCGAGATCATCGCCAGGGAACTCGGCCTCGACAAGCCGCTGGACCAGTGCATGATGGACCCCGGCTACACCCTGTGGTGCGGAACGCTTGACGACCTTGAGTTCCAGGTCCGTGGTGCGCTCCGTCAGCCCCTTGGGAGCGTCCTGTGAGCCGCCCTGCACCGCGCCTGGTCGCGCTCGACATCGAGGGCACCCTCCTGCAAACCGGCATCACCGTCCCGGAGGTCACCGCCGCGGCCGTGGCCGCCGTCCGCAAGGCCGGGCACCACGTCGCCTTGGCGACCGGGCGCCCGCTCATCGGTGCGCTGCCCGTGGCGCACAGCCTCGGTCTGAACGGCGCCTGGATCGTCGGGTCAGGCGGAGGCATCACGGCGTACGCATCCCCGTCGGTGCCTGGCGGGTACCGGGTGCGCGCGGCGCGCACGTTCGATGTCGACCCCGTCGCGCACCTGGCCCGCATGCGCATGCCCCGAGTGCGGATGGCGGTCGAGCTGGCCGGCTGGGGGTGGCGCGTCAACCAGGAGTTCGACCCCGGCCACCTCGAAGGACAACAGCATGTCGTGGCCCACCTGGAAGAGCTGTGGGCAACACCGGCTACCCGCATGGTCCTATGCGCACCGGGCATCGGCTCCCTCGTCGAGCCGCTGCGCCAGCTCGGCGTGACACCGAGCGCCCTAGGCCTGGGGTGGGTCGACATTACGCCGCGTGGTCCGTCCACGGCGTCCGCCCTGGAGACACTCCGGGGCCACCTCGCCGTCCCGCCCGAACGCACCGTAGCGATCGGTGACAGCTGGAGCGACGCAGGCATGCTGCAGTGGGCCGCCTACCCCGTCGCCATGGGGCAAGCGCCGACCGCGGTCAAGGCCCTGGCGAAGCACGTCACGGGCCCAGTCGGGCGCCACGGAGCCGCGGACGCCCTGCGCGCGCTCCTGGATGCCGACGCCTCCCAGCCCGCCACCGTCCAAGCCTGAGCCGCCACCCGACGTGTACGAGTACTGGAGCACTGCACGATGATCAGCACCCGGAGCACCATCGTGGGCAGCGACGCCGTCGCGGACGCCGCCCGGGCGATCCCCCACGAGATCTACCTTGGACCCGAAGGCGACGCCGTCGAGCCCGTTGTCCCCCGCAGCACGACGTTGCAGGACCTGCGGGCCCTGGACCTGCGACCCAACATGAGGGTCTTGCAGGTCGGGACTGGGTCCGGCTACTCGACCGCCCTCATGGCTCATATCGTCGGTCCCGGTGGTTACGTCCTGACCATCGATGCCGACGAAGATCGTTCCTTGCGCGCCCGGGAGCTGTTTGTCGCCCACGGGCACCGTGCGATCTCCGCGACGGGCAGCGGCATGGCCGGGCACCCCGGCCGCGCACCGTATGACCGGATAGCGGTCGCCGGAACCCCGGCAGCGATCCCCGGTGCGTGGATCGACCAGCTCGCCCGGGGTGGGGTCCTGGTCACCGGGTGCACCGTCTCGGACCTGCCCGATGCGTACGCCGTCGCGCACATCGTCAATACCCCCACAGACGACCTGCACGTCACCGTGCACGCCGGCCGGTACCCACTGATGGAGCCACCCGTCGTCCCGTCCAACGTCAGGGTCGTGACAGCGACGGACGACTCCGGGTACTACCTGGCCTCGGCCAGCGACGATCACCAGACCGCGGCCGACTTCCTCGCAATCCTGCGCGCTGGTACCGCAGAACCATGGCCCGGCGGACCCGGTGAGTTCCTCGACCTCAAGCACTGGCTGCTGGCGCGCCGCCCGGCCGGTCTGTTCACCGCTGTCACCGAGCACGGGGAAGGCATCGGGATCGGCGACCGAGCCCCCACCAGCTTCGGCCTGGCTGCCCGGCCTGAGGGCCCGCCGGAGGCCGTGATGATCACCCCCGCCCACCTTGTGGCCCACCCGCGGCAGTCGCCGATCTGGGCACGGTTCCTGGACCTGATTGACGACTGGCGGGCGGAAGGGTCACTCGCCACGCACGAGCTCGACGCCGTCGTCCTACGCGACGGCGACTCCTACCACGTCCGTCTCGACGACTAACCACCAACGTCGATAACTGACCACGACCGCAACCTCCGGACAACACCGACGGTGAGGATCCCGATGATCGAGTTCCTGCTGCTGGTCGGCTACGTGCTGGTCATAGCAGCCCTGGTGGTGTCGGCGGTCGCCGTCTGGCGCCACTGACCACCACCACCGGTGCACTCACGCACCCCGACCGGGCGCGAACCGAGTCCGGACACCGACGCACCACACCCCGACCCACCCGAGCGGGAGGCCCGCGATGCACAGCACGACTGCACAGATCGCCACACACAAGATCGTGCGCGACTACCTCGCCAACCTGAAGCGCCTGCTCCAGCAAGCCGACACCGCATCGGTGGCCGTCATGGCGCCCACCGAACTCGAACGGACGATCAACGCGCTGAACGCGATCCTGGCCGACGCCCCCGACACCAGCGGTCATTGTCACCGCTGCACCACCAGGTGGGCACCTCGGTGGGCGTGGTGGCACCGGGCGTGGCCGTGCCGGGCGTGGCAGATCGCCCACCAGCACCTCATCGCCGCTGACCCGACCCACCCGACCGGACCCATCCACGCCGTCGGCGGCCCCCGATGAACCCCACGACCACCACAGCGACCCGCACCACGCCCAAAATCTCATCAGGTACGGCGAGACAGGACTTCGGGTGGGAGAGAACTGTGATCGCCCACCGGTGCGGCGTCAACGTTCTCGACGTGGACGTCAAGACCGCCGTCCGTGCCGTCGGACCCGACGTCGTCGCGGTCACCGAGATCATGCTCACGGTGGGCTCGACCCGGGACGCCTGGGCACTGGCCGTCCTGCTCGACCTCCCTGCGGCGCCGTCCGATCCGGCCGTGGCCTGGCGGACCTGGGCCGGGTGGGTCTCGGCCCTGTCGACGCAGCGACCCGTGCTGGTCACCGTGACCGCACCCACCACCGACTGGGAGGCACGATGACTCGCCACCACACCCTGCACTCACCCGCGGCCGGCATCCGGCTCGTCTGGCCTGTGGCCATCACGGTCGTCCTCGACCCCGGATCCGACGAGCGCGCCCGGACCGGCCATCTCAACCGTGAGCGCTATCTCGTCGCTCTTGCGGTCCTGCTGTCGGCGGTGGGCGTGGTGGTCCTGGTCCGGTCCGAACCGTTCGACAGTTCCTGGCTTGTAGCGGCCGTGCTCCTGCTGAGCGCTCTGGCCTGCCACGCGATCCGCCCTCGGCGGCGCACGGTGCCTGCCGGGCTGGTCGATCTCCTGGAGCCTCTGCGTGGCGTCGTGCCCACGGAGCCTGCCGAGATCCACCGGTTGGTGTGGGAGGCCGCCGACCTGACCGCAGCGGCCGGGGACACGGACCGGCCCTCCTGCCCCATCTGCGCGCGTCGTGTCGCGCAGATCGTGGCCCGGCTGCGCGCGCTGACCAGCCCCGTGCCGTCGGACCGTTCCTGGACGGTGTTCGGCCATAGCGTGCGACAGGCATTCGACTCGGCCGTATCGTCGATACCGGACGCCCGGCGGCACACCAGCCTTACTCGTGCTGTTCGTCTACGACGTCGCTCGGACAGGGAAGGTTGACCGTGACGGGAACACCTGAAGGTGTCAAGCACCTGCTGTTCGTCAAGGACCAGGGCCCGCACGGGCGCAGCCTAGGCATCCCCCGCGAGCCCCCGCCTGAGCTGCCGGAAGCCGCCGACGACCTCGGCTGGTTCCTGACCCCGACCACGCGGGTCGTGGTGTGGATATTCCGCCGCCCCAACCGCGTCTGGGCCCTGCCCATCACCCTGCTCCTGGTGCCGGGCTACCTTGTCGCGGCGGGCCTGGTTCAGAGCTACCTGGTGCCCGCGGACGGCATCTACCTGCTGGTGGCGTGGCTGTGCGTGTACAACGCCGCCAAGTTCGCCCTGACCGGCACCATCGCGTTCCTCATGAACCTGACGACCTGCCTCACACGCCTGGCCAAGCGGCCCCGACGGCCCCGCCCGTCGGCTGCGCAGGTGCAGGGACCGCTGCCGACGATCTGGTAACCCCAGGCGAACACTGGCCGGGGCGAGATCAGCTCGCCATCCAGGACCGCGACACTAGCAGCCAGGCTCTCATCCATGTCATGGCAACCCGCCCAGCCCGCGCAGATCCGCCCGTCCTGCTGATAAATCACTGGCGCCATCAGGTCTTCGCTGCTCGGAACGTGTGCGATGGGTCGCACACGACCAGTTAACGCCGTGCGCGCCCAGGGGCCTGGGACTATCAGTACCATCGGCGCACGATCGCGCCGCACCCGAGGAGCACCATGACCGCCCCGCCCATCCAGCCGCACGCCCTGGAGATCCTCAACGACCTCGACGCTCTGGAAGTATTCCTGGTGGAGGCCGGTGGTCTAATCCCCCGCGATGCCGAGCACGCGGCCAACGCGCTCACTCGCCTGATCAACGAACCGAGCCCGACCGACGAACCGCGCCTTCTCGACCAAGACTGGGACAACGACGGACGGGATTGAGACCGAGACGATCGGCCAACCCGACCGAGCAGGTCTCATCTGCTCGTGCTGCAGTCCCAACAACAGCAGTGCGCGACAACGGTGCACCAGGAGGACCCATGGTCACGCGGCCGACGTGGTACCTGGACGTGGACGGCGTCGTCAACGCAGTGCCCGCTCCCGCACGCCGACTGCGCGACCAGTTCGAGCACACGACGCTCACCGTCGACGACGGCACGACGACCACGGATGTCCCGCTGTGGTGGCGGCCCCTGGTCGTGGAGGCCATCAACACCATCGCGCGGGCGGGCCTTGCCCGGGTCGTGTGGCTGACCACCTGGCAGGAGCAGGCGCGCACGCTCCTGGCCCCCCGCCTGGGCCTGGACCCGTTCGACGTCGCCACGCCCAGCCCAGGCGGGGTCTCGCCGGAGGCGGAGGACTGGTGGAAGGTCCGCACGATCAGGGACCACAGCGACCCGGCCGGGCGGCTGGTGTTCACCGACGACGACCTCACCCGCAGGACACGCACCGCGCTCCGGGACCGGTACGAGCCGGACAACCTCTTGCTGATCACCCCGAGGCCCTCGCCAGGCCTTACCGGTAAGCATCTCAGCGAGATCACCACGTTCCTCTCGGCCACCTAGCCACGGCAGGCCCATGGCCTGGACACCTTGAGAAAGGCGTCATTCCCGACCGACTCCGACGTCGAGGCCTGATCGTGATGCTCGTCTGGTGAGGTAGACCAACCCGACCCGGGTCCTGCGTGGCGACGATACCGACGGGTCCCCACGCAAGAGACCCGGGAGCGCGATACGGCCGAAGTCTGTGGATAACTCTGGGACAAATCTGTGGATACTGCCCGTCAGCGAGCGCTCCGCACCCGGTTCTCAACGACTCCGGATCATGCCGTGCTGTGGAAATTCCTACCAGCCCCAGGCGCCGGACTGCTCGGATGCCCGGTCGGCGGCATCGCGTCGCGCTCGGTCGTCTGCGTCGTAGCGGGTCCGGGTCGCGCGGGCTCGAGCGTCGGCCAGGACCACCGGGACACGCACCATCGACCGCGGCCCAGAACGGCCGAGCTGCTGGGTCCTGAGTTCCGGGTTGGTCGTGATGGCTTCCAGAGCTTGAGCGGCGGCAGCGTATGCGTCACCGCGCTCCCCTTCCGGCACTCGCGGTCCGAGTGGGTCGACCGGGTCGGTCACTTGGTAGCGGTCGCGGTACGCAACCACCTGCCGCATCGCCGCCTGCCATGCCTCGTGTGCACGCCCGTCCGGGGGCGGCGGGGTGATGGTCTCCATCCACAGCTGCGGGTCGGTCACCGCGTCATCGACCAGGGCGTCCAGGCGGGTAGCGATCAGGTCGGCGTGCCGGGTGAGCCAGCCCTGCACCAGCGGATCGGTCACCGGTCGGTCCCCGCGGACCGGTGCCGAGCCGTGCTCGGCCGTGCGATCGGCCCTCGTGCCGGCGTCGGTCTGGGCCTCATTGGTGATGCGGTCGACAAGCTGGTCGGTCATGACTTTGCGGACCGAGGCGACGTCGAGCTGCTCGTGTCTCTCGGCTCCTGGTGTGTGACCGACGGTCTGGGCGACGTGCTCGATCAGAGGCCACCACTGGTCCAGCTCGACCCGCCCGTAAAGGTGGTCGACCAGCGCACGCAGCAGCGGGATCTGCGGCTCGAAATGGTCCAAGGACGCGATGGTCTGCAGGTTGGGTGCCATGGCGAACCACGTCAGCGGTATGGTCTCTGCCAGCGCGCCGGCCAGTGCTTCGGGGGCGTCGATGACGGCCTGGGCGGGGTCGGCCGGCAAGTCGAGTGCCTGAGCCTGGGCGGCTTCGTCCAGGGTGAGCATGGCCCAAACCCGGGCAGCTGCGGTGCGGCCGGCGGTATCGGGATCCAGGGCGACAATCAGGTCGGTCAGGTCGCGTCCTGTCGCGTCCCGCAGCGCCTGGAGGTGTCGCTCGGTCACGCCGGTACCACCTGCGGCCACCGGGACGATCTCGATACCGGTGTGCTCGGCCAGATCGGCTGCGGCCAGGCGCAGTGCGGCGTGGTCGGTCGGGCCTTCGACCAGGACCGGTCGAGCTCCGGCCGCAAGCCGGGTGACAGCGTCGGGGTCCAGGCCGTACACGAGCTTGCCCTTGCGATACGCCGCTGTCTCGGGGGTGTTGAGGTACTTCGGGGCACGCCCGTCACCCGTGTCGGTCTCGGCGGGGTTGATGCGCCCGGTGACACCGACGACCTGCCCGGCCCGGTCGCGGTAGGGGAACACGATCCGGTTGCGGAACTTGTCGATGATCCGCCCGCTGCGTATGCGGGTGGCGACCCCGGCGGTCACGAGTTGGTCGGGTGTGTACCCGAGGGTCTGTAGGTGGTCAGTCAGCCCGGTCCAGGACGCGGGAGCAACACCCCACTCAGCGTCGACTAGGCCGCGCCCGGTCATGTACGCGGTCGCCCAGGGCTGGGCGGTGCGCTGCCGCGTCCACCAGGCCCACGCGTGGCCGGTGATCTCCACGACCAACGCTCGCTGACCTTCATCCACAGGTGCACCCTGTTCCGGCAGCACAGTGGTGGACGCGTCCGCGGCGGCCTCGACCATGCCGATCGGCGCCTCCGAGCCGCTGGCCAATGCACTGGGGCCCTGATCGGTCCCGGCCATCGCCGGCTGCACGTCGTTCCAGAGCAGGCCCTCGGTGCTGTCGGGCGCGGTCGTGATCCAGGCCGGCAGCCCCCGCCCGTCGTGGTCGTGGGGTCGGGGGTAGCCGATGCGGTGGTGCAGGACCTTCGCGACCGACCGGGCCCCCTCGAACCCGTGCTCGACGGCACGGCGGACGACGATCTCGGCATCGGTGCCTGCGGCTTCGTGCTGAGACAGCCGCTTGGCCAGCGAGGGCCAGGCATCGTCGGCCAGTACCCGCTCGGCCATGCGACTGGGCAGAACGGCGCGCACGGCGTCGGCGAGCCGTCCGGTGCGGTCGGGTTCGAGGAAGGCCAGGTAGGCGTCCTCGTACTCCGGGACCAGGCGGGCCAGGGAGTGCGCGTAGTCCCACTCCTCCTCGATCACGCGGGACGCGGACTTCTCCTCGCCGTCACGGTCCAGGACACCCTTGAGCGCGTTCAGGACCGCACGCTCCAGGTCCGGCTGGCGGTGCGGGTCCAGGTCCAGGACGTCGTCGGTCTCGACGTACACCCTGTTGGAGTCCCGGCCGCGGGTGATCGCGGTGTAGAGCTCGTTGCGGGTCATCCCGACCCCAACCATCGCGTGGGAGGTGTCGACGGTCATGCCCTGCACCCGGTGGATCGTCGCCGCGTACCCGAGCTCGACGTGCGCCGTGACGTAGTCGGCCGGGAGCACTACGGTCGCGTCTGTTTCTAGGTGCCGGGCCTGCAGGGCACCGTCACTCCCGCGCGCGGTGACGCGCCACAGGTCGCCGTTGCGGACCCAGTCCCGGCCCCAGTCGATGTGACCGTCGTCGTGCTCGGCGCGCAGGTGACGGTTGTTCAACCGAGTCACGATCACGTCGCCGATCCCGGCACGGTTCTCGTCATGCAGGGCCACGCCGTCTTCCTCGACCTCCCCACGGGTCACACGGTGCAGTCGGGCGCGGGCGGAGAGCTCGGTGACGAGGGTGTTGGTCGCGGCGATCATGATGGCCCTCAGACCGTGGTCGGAGTCGGTCTGCCAGCTCGCGAACATCTCCTCCGCCATCTGCGCGGCGCTTCCGCCCTGGGTGCGGCGCTCGGTGATGTAGAAGTCCAGGCCCCGGTGGTCGCCGTCGCGGATCTGGAGGGAGGCGCCAGCCTCACCGGTGGTATGGAAGCGGTGGATCTGCGTCAGCTCGACCGCACCCGCCTGCTCGGCGATCAGCCGCAGAGCGCCGCCAGCCGCGACCGCGCCGAGCTGGGCCGGGTCGCCGAGCAGCCGGACACTGCCGCCGGCCTGCTGGGTGATGGCCAGGACGTCGGCCAGGGCGAGGGTGCCAGCCAGGCTGGCCTCGTCGACCAGCACCACCGTCCCCGGCTCGACCCTGAGTCGTTCCCGCAGTCGTTCCCCGCCGGCACCGTGGTTGGCCAGGAGGAACATGTCCAGGGTCTCCGCGGTGATCCCCTCGCCAAGGTCGGCACCGAGGACCTCCGCGGCGGCCGCCGACGGTGCCAGGGCGATGAGCTTTCCATCTGATTTCTGGACGGCGTCCGCGAACGCGCGCATGGCGGTGGTCTTCCCGGTCCCGGCCGGCCCGATCCCCGCCGCCAGGACCGTGCTGGCCGCGAAGTGCGCCACCAGGTCCCGCTGCCCTGGGTTCAGGAGGTGGCCCTTGTCCAGCCAGACCTGCTCGATCGCGCGCTCGAGCACGCCTGGGTCGATGATCAGGCCACCCGGGGTGTGGGCGGCTGCCAGGAGCTGGTCCTCTGCCTCCAGGACCGCGAGGGAGGTGTACCGGGTCGAGCCGTGCACGAAGTAGACCGACTCGCCGTCCTTGCGGCGCATCACGTCCGGCGGCTCGTTCAGATCCGGGGGCGTGATCACGAGGCTGGCGGCGACCGCGTGCCCGGCGACCGTCGCGGCCAGGGCGAGGAGATCGGTGCCGGTCGGGGCGTGCTCGCGAGCCAAGCGGGTGGCCTCGGCCTGCAGGTGGTACGTCGTCCACGTCGCCCGCCTACCCGCCACGTTCGTCAGACAGGCATCGACCAGGTCGCCCTGAGCGAGGACCTGCGCGGCCAGATTCGCGAGCGCCGCCTGCCGGCCGGCAGGTGTGCGCCACCGCAGTTGCGGGAAGACACGCGCTCGTGGCCGCGCCGCATCGAGGCGCTCCATCGCGTCCGTGACGTCCTGGGCCGCCCACCGGGCGAGCCCACGCCCGGCCAGGTTCTGGGCGACGGCCGGCCAGAGATCCTTCGGCTCGTCGACCATGACCTGGCCCGTGTTCGGGCGGGGCTGGAGTGCACGCGCGAGCATGCGCGCCACCGCGTCCGGACCGCCCAAGACCCCGGCTGCCATCTGGGCCCACTGCGGGAGCCGATGGCGTAGCCCGACCGGAGCGCCCTTGCCCTGCCGGGTATCGAGGTTGGCCTGCTGCGCCAGCTGATAGGCGATCTTCGTCGCCGGCTCGTGCCCGTACCTCGCCCGGTAGTCCGCCCGGAGGCTCTCGTAGGACTCTTGGATCATCGCCCGCCGCCGGGAGAACGCATCCCGCAGAATCTTCGGGATGCCGACGATCTCCCGCACACCTTGTTTGCCTCGGCCGCGGGTCTCGGTGTGGAACGCGACCCCGAGACGCTCGATCAGGAGCTGCTCGATCCGGGTGTTGTACCGCTCCGACGCCGCCACCTTAAGAGCCAGCAGGACCCGACCGTCCAGAGCGCGCCAGATACCGTCGACGCCACGGACCTTGGTGGAGACCGCGATGTGGGTGTGCAGGTTCGGGTCGCCGGCGCGGGAGTCGAGATGGTCGAACGCGACGGCAGTCAGGCCGTGGGTGTCGATCTGCCGCACACCACCCGCACCACCGCGGGTAAGTGCCCCCTCGGTCTCGATCCACGCCAGCGTGTCCTGCCAGGCCTGGGTGTGCGCCTTCGTAATCGCCTCCCGGGTGGCCAGGTCGCCGAGCCCCCACAGCACGCTGACCGACTTCGACGGCGTGAATACCAGGTCATACCCAGCGACCGCTCTGCGTGGCTGCTGCCCACGCTTGGCCAACCACGTGGCGACGTCTTGGTCCGATAACTCGCCCGAGCCGCCCTTGTCGCTGTGCTCCTGCTGCGCCAGGGTCCGCGCGACGTTCCACCGGATCAGGTCCCGCTCGATCCCCGCCTCCGGCGGACGATCGTTCTCGGCGGCGAACGCAGCGAACGCGGACTCCAGCGCGGCCGTGTAGCCGTCGTCGGGCCGGGCCTTGAACTCCGGAAACGCCCGCCCCAGCGCCCCCTCACGAACCGCGTCCCTCTTCGACAGGCCCCGGGCGAGAGCTTCGACCTCCAGGCGCTCCGCGTCCGGGTGCCGGCCATGACCGAACAACGACTTCATCTGCTTCTCGAGCACCTGCCCGGAGACCCCGAGCTGGTCCAGCCCAGTGCCGACCCACTGGCCGGGTGGATTGCCGTGCTGCATGTAGTAGTCCGTCAACGACATACCCCGCCCACGCGGCACGTCCCCGGAGGCGACCTGCTGGGTGAGGTACGTGTAACCACTCCCGGCACTGAGCACGTGGACCGTCATCACGTGTCCCCCACCCCCTCCCAAGGCGCTTGTCGGGCTGTTCCGGGTCGCCTCGGCGACCCCCGCTCACGGCTTGTGCATTAGGTGTGTTCCCTTCGCCAAGGGAGGCCCGGCTGGCCGGGTACGCGGCGCCCGCTCCGGCCGCGTAGGTCGCGGCGCGACCGGGACGGCGCGGGGCCCGGTGATCGCGGTCGCGGGTGTACGACGACGGCGGCATCGGTGGCAGGCAAGCAGGCGGTGGGGAGCAGGCTGGGTGGGCCGGAGGCGGGGGCGCGAAGAGATGCGGGGGGGGTCCCCGTCGGCTCCGACTGTCCTTCCCTCCCCCCGGGGCACGCCAAGAGGTCGCCACCCCCGAACGGGGATGGCGACCTCTTGGCTCCGGTGCTACGCGGTCAGAACTACCAGGTTCAGACCGTTGCTGGCTCCGGCGTGTGCTTCGGCGCTGTCGCCGTTCCCGGGTTCACGGACGGCTTGGCTGACTCCGACTTGGTCCTGGCGCGGCTGGGGACGGTGCCGGTGCCCTTGGGGGTGTTGGTCGCGGGCTGGCTCTTGGCCGGGTTCACGCTGTCGTTGTCGTCCCCGGGCGTGTTGCTGGGGCGCCTTTCCCGGTTGGCCGGTGAGGCCGCCTTGGGGGTGTTGGCGGCCTTCGGCTTGGCCTGCTCCGAAGCCTCGGCCGCAGCAGCCGGTGACAGCGCAGGCTCCGCCTGCGGGGTGACGGCCTGCTCCGGGGTCTGCTTCTGCTTCGCCGGGGTGGCCTGCTTCGCAGGCTGGGCCGGGGTCTCCCTTGGTCCGCGCGCGATCTGCTCGACGTCGGCCAGCGTGTAACCCCAGGCTTCCAGGGCGCGGAAGTAGCGCTCCTCGCAGGCAGGTCGACGCCAGGTGTGCAGTCCCGTGCGGGCCTCGATCGCGGCCAGCGCCAGGACCAGGGAGATGTGCAGGGCGCGCGCCGGGGTCGACTTGGCGATCAAGTCGTACAGCGGCTGCCTGCCGCGGAGCCCGGTTCCGGTCTTCAGGCCGAGCCACTCGCGCGCCAGGTCGTGCACGTTCTCGCTGGCCTTCTCGATGCTGTACGCGTCCCCGATGATCGTCTCGGCCAGGAACACCGGGGCGTCCTTCGGCGTCGTCTTGCGCTTGGCGAAATCGGCCAGCCACTGGCGGCGCACCGTCTCGGCCGACTTCCAGGCCTTGTTGTTCGCGATCACCTCGGCACGCTCGGCCCGGGCTTCCTCCTTCTCCTGCTCGGTGCGCGTGTCGTTGGGGTTGGAGCGGTTCAGCTTGTGCCCGGCGGCCTTGTAGTCCAGGCACACGTGCCCCGTCTGGATCTCGCCGTTATAGCGCGTGCTCAGGAAGGCCGCGCGGTGTGGGCACAGCCCGTGCGCCTCGGGGCTCAGGGTGTTCCCATCCCCGGTCTGCAACTGGTGCAGTTCCCGGGCGGCATGGTTGTCGTGCACCTCCTTGGACCAGTTGGTGATCTGCTTGATCCCCGCCTCGGCCAGGCCCTTGACCGCCTCGGTCATCCGGGCGGCAGCGTCGCGCTCGTCGCGTCGCCGCTGCGCAGCGTGGGCGAAGTTGCCGGGGTTCTTGATCGCGGTCTCGGTCAGGGCCTTGACGGCGTCGGTGTCGTTCTCGAACTCGGCCAGGACGGCGGCCTGGTCCAGGGTGAGGTCGTACTTGGCCTGTACGGCCTTGGCCTTCTTCGTCTTGGCGATCTTGAGGGCGGCGTTCACGTCGGTCGTGCTGTGCCCGGTGGCGTTGGAGATCTCCACCGTGGGGACGCCGAGCAGGGACATCTGGTAGAACGCGTCGACGCGTTCGGCGTGCCGCAGGTTCTGACGGTCGTCGTTCTCCACGAGCTGCTCGCGCAGGCGCCGGACCTGGTCCTCGTCACCTTGCACGATCATCGCCGGGATCGCTTCCAGGCCGACCTCGACGGCGGCCAGCGTGCGGCGTTGCCCGGCGCGGACCCGCAGGCCCTGCTCGGTGCGGTGGACCAGGATCGGCGTCAGCACGCCGTCCTCGCGGATGGTCTTGAGGAACCGGGGCGTGAGGTTCACCTCGGCGCGCACGTTGGTCTCGACCAACAGCGTGCGGGGGTCGAGGAGGCCGAATTCGACCTTCGCGTCGGGGCTGTTTCCGGCCCGCTTCTCGACATTCTTGTTCTCTGACTTTACAGACATGGTCGGCTCCTTCTGCCGTCCTGACCTGGGGCTATTCCCCGGGCCTGTACCGCAATTCTATGGCACCAAAGGCGTCCGAGCCACTTGAAACGGCTTCAAATCGCGCATCAATCTGAGCCTTTACTCTCCTTGCTCACGCTTCATGATCCATGGAGTCGAACTCCGCGAGAGTACCGATTCTCGTTCCAGGCACCTGTGCCTTGCCCCTGTTCGCGACGTGGCGCCACCAGCGCACCCCGAACCGCGCCACGTCTCCGTCCTGGGGCCGCTCGTTCTCCGCGTACACCACGACTCGCGGCTGCGGCATCGCACGCAGCTCGGCGACAAGGCGCTCGA
Organism: Promicromonospora sp. NPDC057138; assembly: GCF_042670845.1. Lineage (NCBI taxonomy): Bacteria > Bacillati > Actinomycetota > Actinomycetes > Micrococcales > Promicromonosporaceae > Promicromonospora > Promicromonospora sp. NPDC057138. Next base: position 132,235 of record NZ_JBHUUX010000004.1, read on the forward strand.
CAGCGCTCTCGGTGGCCCTCTTCAGAAGCGCCTCGACCTCCTCAATCTGGGCGGCGAGCCGCACCGGGGTAAAGGTCTTGCCGCGCTCCCAGTCCCGGATCGTGGCGGTGTCGTTTCCGAGCAGCCGTGCAAGATCCGCTCGGTCCAGCCCGAGTTCGTCCCTCGCGCACCAGACCTCACTGCCCGTCATCCTGCCCTCCAGCACGCCCATCAGCTCCCCGTTTCGTCCTGAGTGCGTCACTCGCGGCCGGCCACCTCCACCCAGCCACGGCCGTCCGGAGGTCGTCCGGCGGGCGGACTCGATGCTAGTGCTCGCGGAAGACCGGCGGACCCTGCACGCGCGCCGTGGCCCGACGCCGGTGTGCGTACTTCCACTCGGCAACGACCACATGATTTCGCATGGTGAATTCGCGGTGCCGCCGAGATCCGCACGCGCACACCTATGGTGTGCGCGCATTTGGACAATTGTCCAAATAGGCGCTCGCGAATCCGCGAGCCCTTACCAACACCATTGAGGGCATGGGTTGGTGTGCGCACCATTACCTGCGCCGATACCACCGCACACCATGGTGTGCGGCTCGGCTGGTGTGCGCAGAAGGTGCGGTGACCTGCCACGGTTTCGGACGTGACCACCACGACGAAATCCCCGCCCGAGCCTTATGGTCCGTGTTTCACGCGCGTAACAGGCACGCCAATTGCCTTGCGCAATCGCGCCCGATCAGAGGTAATGGTTTCCCCCGGTTTTCACCCGCGCGACATTCTTGACCTTGTCGGAGACCACTGCGCGCCGTCCGAGCGGTGCGTGGAGGGAGGCAGGCTCCTAAGCATGCGCACCACACGACCTCTTCTCACCGCGACGTTCCTGCTCGCCCTTGCCGCCGGATGCACGGCGAGCCCAGGCGTGTCCTCGTCGACACCGACCTCCTCCGCGACGGTGCCGTCTCCGGCGGTCTCCGCATCGCCGTCGCCCAGCCCGACCGATCCGAAGGCACTCGCGCGAACGCATGCCGAGGAACTCACGCGCGAGTACTACGCGCTGGCCGACCAGCTCGGCGGCGACCCAAAGGCACCGCTGTCGAGGCTCAAGCGCGTCGCCACGAGCGTCGAGCTCGACATCCGGCAGCAAGAGCTCGAGCAGTGGCGGAACGAGAACTGGCACCAGACAGGTAGCACCCAGATCGCGGATCTCGTTGTGCAGTCGGTAAGCCTGGACAACTCCGACCCGACGGCGGGCCTGGTTCCTACCGTCCAGGTGGATGTCTGCTACGACGTCGGCGACGTCGATCTGGTTGACGCCAGCGGGACGTCAGTGATCAGTTCCAGCCGACCGGACCGCCGGTGGGAACGGCTCCAGGTCGCGAACTACGACTACGAGGCTGACCCGACGGGCGGGTGGCGAGTCGCTTCCCTTGAGACATTGGAGAAGGCGCCGTGCGCGGGCTGAGAGGTGCCGTCGTAGCACTCGCGGCCGCCATGGCTTTGGTCTGGGCTGTGATCCCGGAGGTGGTGGCGGACCCACGGTGCAAAGTGCTGAGCCGTGTCGCCACCGACTGCTTGATCACGGCCCTTGACCCGGGCGCAGAGCCTGCTGCTGCGACGGAGAGGTCCTCGTCCGACCCTGCTCAGCCGGCGTCCGGCACGAGGAAGTCCGGCAGCACCGGTCTCGGCTCACCATGTGTCTGGGAGGGCGAGGGGAAGTTCACCTACGACATGAAGGCGCCCGTTCCGTGCACCTCCGAGTACGGCATCTGGAGCAACCGGCTGAACTGCTACGTGAGCCCTTCTCCAATCGATCCTCAGCCGCCGGCCACTGCGTCAGAGTGGGACGGGCACTCGCCAGGTGGGGGAGCCATCTACTTCTGCTACACGCAGTTCGGCGGCCCGTTGGGCGGCATCTGGTTGGCCGATCCACCAGCGGCAGCCGACGTCGGACCGGCGCCGGGTGAGGTTGCGCAGATCGCAGTGAAGCGGATGAACCTGCGCGCGATCGAGATCGGCATGTCTCCATCGCCGGACGGCGCGGGGGTCGTGGGCCAGCCGATGTGGCTGTGGGTCCAGGATCCCGGTGAGCACACGACGGGTCCGATCACGCGGACGGCGTCGGCGGGGTCGGTGACGGTGACCGCGACTGCGCGGTTGGAGCGGATCGTGTGGGAGATGGGCGACGGCACCCAGGTGGTGTGTACAGGCCCGGGCACCCCGTACACGGCGGACCACGGCATGGCGGCGTCGCCCGACTGCGGGCACACCTACACCCGCGAGTCGGGGTACGAGCCCGGGCAGCGGTACACCGTCACGGCAACCAGCGAGTGGGTCGTGGACTGGACGGGCGCGGGCCAGTCCGGGTCCCTGGATCTGGACGGGCTCTCGCGCAGCGTCCAGGTCTCGGTGGGCGAGGCACAGGTCCTCGTGAGCTGACAGGCCAGCAGGTGAGGCAGGCAAGGGGGTAGTGGAGATGACGAGCACGACCATGCAAGGACCGCCGTCAGCAGGAGCACGGCTCGCGCCGCCGAAGCTGAAGCGCCGACCCGTGCTGGCGGTGGTGATGATCGCCGCGGTCGGTCTTGGTGTGCTGGGTGCCGTGGTGCTGTGGGCGACGTTGACCGATACGCGCACGGTGCTGGTGGCGCGGGACACGATCGTGCGCGGTTCCGTGATCCAGGCCGAGGACCTGACCGAGGCACAGGTCGGCTCAGACGTGGCGCTCGACCTGGTGGGTGCCGGTGCGCGGGCGGAGGTGGTAGGACAGCGGGCCGCGTGGGACGTCGCGGCCGGGACCGCACTCACCCCCGGTGCCGTGACCCAGGAGCTGATGCCGCCGTCGGGGATGTCGGTGCTCGGGATCGTGCTGCCGCCACCGGCCGCACCGGGCCTTGCGCTGCTGCCCGGGGACCGGGTGCGCGCCGTGGTCACCTCCGCAGACCCGGCGAGCGAGCAGACTCCGACTTTCCACGAGGCCGAGGTGGTCGCGGTCAACCCACCCGCCCCGGACGGGCAGACCGTGGTCGACATCCTGGTCTCCCACGAGGACGCGATCACCTTGGCGGCCGAGGCCGCTGCCGGGAAGGTCACGCTCGTGCTGGACTCCCGCGAGCTGGACGACGAGGCCAGCACGACGGACGAGACCGACCAGGGCACTGGCGAGTCGACTGGGAGATCCGGTGACCCCAGCGACTCACCGGCTGGCGGTGAGGACTGATGGCGGTCATCGCGTTGTGCTCGGCGTCCGGGTCGCCTGGCGTGACCACGACGGCGCTCGGACTGGCAGTGGCTTGGCCGCGTCCAGTCGTGCTGGTGGAGGCAGACCCCGTGGGCGGGTCAGCGATCCTGGCCGGGTGGTTCCAGGGAGCCCGTGACCACGACATGGGCCTGTTGGACGTCGCGTTTGCTGCAGAACCTGTCGGTGAGGTGCTGGACCGGGTGGCCATCGGCATCGGTGACACGGTCCGATTCGTGCCCGGGGCGCGGTCGCACCTCCAGGCCCGGGAACTGCGTGGCCTGTGGCAGCCGTTGGCCGAGGCGCTGGCCGGCCTGGACGCCACGGGGCAGGACGTGATCGTGGACGCCGGGCGCCTCGGGATGGCCGAATCACCACAGGCGCTGCTGGAACGGGCGGACCTGACGCTGCTGGTGACCCGGACCGATCTTCCGGCAATGGCCGCCACCCGCTCGCACGCCGACCTGGTCGCACGCACGAGCCCGTGGCGGCGCTCAGGCCTTCTGGTGGTCGGGTCGGGCCGTCCCTACTCCGCGAGCGGAGCAGCGAAGTATCTGGGGCTGCCACTGGCCGGGTCCATCCCTCTCCAGCCGAAGGACGCGGCGGTGTATCACCAAGGCGCCACCCCCCGGCCCCGGTTCCACAAGGGCGCGTTCGCGCGTTCGCTGCACACCACGGCGCATGCACTCCGCGCCCAGGTCGCCATCGCGACGCCATCCGCAGCACCGACCACCGAGCCGGAGGCCGTGCCGGGCCGTGGGCAGGTCGGGGTCGCAGGTCCCGCGTCGGTCTGGGCTGCTGCGGCTGATCGGCGACGGGAGCAGTCATGACCACGGAACCGCGCAATCGCCCAGTGTCGGAGACGGACCCGGCGGCGCTGCCCTACTTCACGCGCCCCGTGCCGTACGACCTTCCGCCCAACGCGCGTCACCCGGCCAACCCCTGGGTCGGTGGCGGCGAGCCTGAGACCGACGGCATGGCCCGCGGTCGGGCTGGGGGGAGCGCTTCTCGGTCCGGACCAGTAGACCCGGCCTGGTCCACTGCCACGCCAAGCGACGCCACGGCCCAGGGTGTGGTGGCCCGGTCGGTGCCGGTGGACTGGTCGCTGGTGGCGAAGCTGCGCACGCTGGTCTCCGACGAGCAGGGAAAGCAGTTCGAGCCCGGCACCGACGACCTAGTGCGGGAGGAGGCCGGAAGGGAAGCCATCAACCGGCTGGTCAGGCAGGCATCCACCGATCGGCGCAACGACGGCAGACCGCAGTTCACGGCCGCGCAACGGGACGCGTTGAAAGAGGCAGTGTTCAACGCCCTGTTCCGCATGGGTCGGCTGCAGCCGCTGCTGGACAACGATCAGGTCGAGAACATCGAGATCTACGGCCACCGCAACGTCCAGCTGCAGCTCGCGGACGGCACCTGGGTGACCGGTGACCCCGTCGCTGACTCCAACGAGGAACTGATCAGACTGGTGCAGGACATCGCCTCACGCACCGCCTCGGGAGCTCGCCCGTTCTCCGAGCACAACCCGTACGTCGACGTACGCCTGCCCAAAAACGGTGCACGCCTGGCCGGCAGCGCGTGGGTAACCGACCAGCCGGTGGTGGTGATCCGCCGCCACCGCCTGGTCCAGGTCACCCTGGACACGCTTGTGGAGCTGGGAATGCTGTCTCCGGTGGCGGCCTCGTTCCTGGCCGCCGCTGTTCGTGCCCGCAAGTCGATCGTGGTCTCCGGGGCGGCCAGCGCGGGCAAGACGACCCTGATGCGCGCGTTGTGTGACCAGATTCCGGCTGGCGAGCGGGTCGCGACATTCGAGGACGTGTACGAGCTCGGGTTGCACGAACTGCGCTCGAACGTGATCGCGTGGGAGTCCCGGCCGGGGTCGGGTGAGTTCGGTCCGGATGGGCGACAGGCCGGTGAGTCGACGATGAGCGAGGCTCTGTGGCGTTCCTTCCGGTACAACCGGTCGCGGCTGATCGTGGGCGAGGTCCGCGGCGGTGAGGTGTGGCCGATGATCAAGGCGATGGAGTCGGGCACCGGGTCCTTGTCGACGACCCACGCCACCCATGCGATCGCGGCGATCCGGAAACTGGTGACCTGCGCGATGGAGGGCGAGGTACAGGTCACCCACGAGCTGGCGACCTCCAAGCTCGCCCACGCGATCGACCTGATCGTGCACATCGACCTGTCCTACGACACCACCAGTCAGACGGCACGCCGCCGGGTCGCCGAGATCATCACCGTCGCCCCCGGTGAGCGCGAGACCGGGTACGCCACGACCCCGATCTTCGCGCCCGGGCCGGACGGCACCGCCTCCCCGGCGTTCATACCTCGCGAGTACAAGGAGCTAGAGGCTCTCGGGTTCGACCTGCACGGCTTCACGCAGGCTCTGGCGGCGGGGCATGCCGGGTCGAGTCCGGGGGTACGGTCATGATCATCGCCGCACTGTCGGGTGGGCTGATCGCCGGCGGTTTGGCCGGCCTGGTCTACGCCCTGATCCCGGCACCCCGGAAACGGCCCGAGGTCGCCCGGCCACAGCGCGTCGGGCTGGCCCGCCGGGCCCGGGCGGCGTTCGTGCGGATGCCGCGCCGTACTCGGGTCCTGCTGGTGGTCGGGGTCGGAGCCGGGCTGATCGCCTGGCTGTTCACCGGCTGGCCCTTGCTGGTGGTTGTCGGGCCAGTGATCACGGTCGGTGTTCCGGCCATGTTGTCCAACCATGCCCAGACCGAGCGGATCGCACGCCTCGAAGCGATCCGGGACTGGACCCGGTCCCTGGCTGGGTCCTTGACGACCGGCAAGGGCCTGGAGGACGCCCTGATACTGAGCGCCTGGACCGCGCCGGTCCCGATCGCCCCTCAGGTCCGGGCCCTGGCCGGGCGTCTGGAGTCGCGCTGGGATCCCACGGCGGCGCTGCTGGGTTTCGCCGACGACCTGGCCGACCCCACCGCGGACATGGTGGCGCAGTCCCTGGCCACCGCCGTAGAACTGCGTGGCCCAGTGGCGACCGTGCTGGACGATCTGGCCGACGACGTCGCCGACCAGGTCCGCGCCCGCCGCGAGGTCGAGGCCAGCCGCGCAACCTACCGGGCCACGGCGACCTGGCTGACCGTGATCAGCGTCGGGACCGTGGTCGTGATGCTGCTGAACGGCACCTACATCGAGCCGTACCGCACACCGCTGGGCCAGCTGGTGTTCCTCGTCTTGGCGGGCCTGTTCGCTCTGACCCTGTTCTTGTTCAACCGGATGTCTAACGGCCCCGGGCCCGCCCGCCTCTTCGCCCCCAGCAGCCCCGCCGCCGCGCGATCCACGGGCGCCCCCATAGGCACAGGAGGCACCTCATGACCGGAATGGTCTGGGCGGGTCTGACCGGCGGATCACTCGCGCTGGCCCTGGCGTTGGTCGTGGCGTGGCTTTGGCCCCGGCAGGTCGACCTGGCCGACGCCCTGACCCGCCTGGCACCTGTCACCCACCCCTCACGCACGCGCACTCCCGACGCGCCGGCGCCGAGCAGCACCGACCGCCTGGGCCGGTGGGCCCGCGACACCCTGCCCGACCAGCTGTGGCTGCGCACACCATCGCGTGACCTGGCCCTGCTGGGTATCCCGCCCACCCGGTTCTACGGAGAGCAGCTGGTGTGCGCGGTGATGGGCGTCCTCGTCGCACCCCTGCTGACGACGGGACTCGGTGTGCTGGGGATGCAGGTCCCGTTCACGGTCCCGGCATTCGGCGCGGTGCTGCTGGCCGTGGCGATGTTCCACATCCCGCACTACACCGTGGCCGACAAGGCGACCAAGGCCCGCACCGAGTTCCGCCGCGCGCTCTCGCTGTACACCAGCCAGCTCGCCCAGCGCCGCAAGAGCGGCTCCGGTGTTCCTGATGCCATCGAGAATGCCGCAGCGGGCACCAGCTCCTGGGCCCTGAACCGTATCGCCGCCACCCTGGCCCAGACCCGGCTGTCCGGGGTGCGGCCCTGGGACGCCCTTAAAGACCTGGCCGACCAGATCGGTGTCACGGAGCTGCACGACCTGGCCGAGACCCTGGAGCAGTCCGGCACGGAGAACACCGCCATCTACGACAACCTGCGCAAGAGCGCCAAGGCGCAACGCAACGCCCTGCTCAACCAGGACCTGGCCGCCGCCAACGCCATCGCCGTACGCATGAGCGCCTCCGGCGCCGTCATGGCCCTGACCTTCCTCGCTCTGCTTCTGGCGCCCTCGGTCATGCGGCTCCTGACCCCCGTGTGACACCTGACACCGACGACGACTCCCGGTGAGGAGTCCTCAGGAGAAAGGCCCCCACGTGCCCAATGTGACCGCACCACCGCGCTCGCCGGACCCGGACTACGCCCCGGACCGGTTCTGGCGCGCCGCCGCGGTCCCCAGCACCGCCGTGACCCAGCAACACGCGACGACGGGTCGCAGGCGGGCCGGGAACGGGGAGGCCGGGCAGGCGGCAATCCAGACGGCGATCCTGCTGTCGATCGTGCTCTTCTTGATCATCGGCGTCGTCCAAGGGACCGTGTGGTTCGCCGGGCGGCAGGTCGCGATCGCCGCCGCCAGCGAAGGCGCACGCGTCGCCGCGGCCGAGGGCGGCACCGCCCAGGCCGGTCAGGCCGCCGCGGTCCAGTTCGCCGGCACCGCCGGACGCGGATTCCTGCAGGGCCCGCGCGCGAGCGTCACCAGGACCGAGACCACCGCCACGGTCACCCTGACCGGGACCACCCAGTCCCTGGTGAGCGGCGGGGGCCTGAGCATCTCCCAGACGGCCGCGATGCCCGTCGAGCGGCTGACCGCTCCCGTCGACACGGGGACACCATGACACGACCCACCGCACGAACGAACCCGATCACGACCACGACCACGACCACGACCACGCCACGATGCTCGGACCACTGGTCTGCCCGACCGCGCCGTTTCCGCAGATGGGCAGCCCCCTGCCGGCGGGAGGCCGGCATCGCGGCGATCGAAGTCGTCGTCACCTTCCCGGCCATCATGCTGCTCGGGTGGCTGGTCTTGGTAGGTGCCTCGTATGCGCTGGCGCAACAGTCCGTGCAGTCCGCGGCCGCCGATGCCGCCCGCACCGCGTCCCTGGCCCGCACCGCGCCCGCGGCTCAGACCGACGCGTACACCGCGGCGTCCATGACGCTGGCCAACCAGGACCTGCGCTGCACGGCCACCGACGCCACCGTGGACACGACCGCACTGATGGCGCCGCCCGGGCAGCCGGCCGCGGTGACCGCCACCGTCACCTGCCGCCTGGACCCGGCCCGCCTCGGGGTCCCGGTCGGGCCGCCGTTGACGATCCAGTCGTCCGTGTCCTCACCGGTCGACACCTGGAGATCACGATGACCCCACCCGTCCCCACCGACCGTCCTCACGCCCCTAGGCATGAAGAGGGGTCGGTCCTGCCGTTCCTGGTCGTCCTGGTGGGCACCCTGCTGATGTGTGCGGCGTTCGTCGTCGAGTTCGGCGGGACCCTGCACGCGCAGCAACGGGCCAACGACCTGGCCGCCCAGGCCGCCCGCACCGGTGGGCAGCAGATCGCCCTCAGCTCGGCAGGCCCGACGTCCGGGTCCCAGACCTTGACCGTCGACCCCTACGCCGCGCGCGCCGCTGCCCAGGCCTACCTGACCACTACAGGGGTCGCGGGCAGCATCACCGTGGCCGATGCCCGGATCACCGTGACCGTCACGGACACCTACCAGTCGCCGATCGTCGGATCGATCACGGGGTCGAAGCAGGTCACAGGCACCGCCACGGCACGCCTGGTGCGCACGCTGGCCGGAACTGAGCAGGGAGGAAGCTCGTGACAACTCCACCCACCAGCCCATCTACCCGCACGGGCACCGCACACCCAGGTGTGCGGCCCACGACGGTCGACCGGTTACAGGGACTGGCGGCCACGGTCGGGCTGCTGCTGCTCGTGGCCGGGATTCCGGTCGTGCTGGAGATGGCACGCCACCGTCTGCTGCCCGCGGGTTTCGGGTGGGACGACCTGGGGCTGATCCTGACCAGCCCCGTCAGCGCCACCCTGGTCCTGATCCTGGTGGGTGCCGTGATCTGGACCGCTTGGGCGTACCTCACCCTGACCGTGGTCCTGGAGCTGATCGCCGTAACCGGCCGGCTGCGCCTACCACGCCTGCTCGGGCTGCCACGCGGTCTGGCGCGGCGCCTGGTGACGACAGCGTCGCTGCTGTTCGTCGTCTCCGTCCCGCCGGCCCTGGCGAACACACCCGCCGACGCGGCCACGTCGCACACCCAGACCGCACCGCACACCACCACCCAGGCCAACGCAGACCAGGCGAGCACGCCGCACACTCGCGCCCATGCCAAGCGCCCGGCGGGCGAGGGAGCCCCGACGCCTCGGCCGGCCCCGACGGTGCTGTACACAGTGGTCGAGGACGACAGCCTCTGGTCCATCGCCGACCAGCACCTTGGAGACCCGATGCGGTTCACCGAGCTGATCGACCTCAACCGGGCGGTCCTGGCCGGCGAGCCCGACTTCCTCGATCCGGGTACCGTCCTGCGCCTGCCCGCCCCGGAGACCACCGACGGCGACCGCGAAGCGGAGCCCGCGGACCGTCCCGAGACGACCGCGCACACGGTGGAATCACACGAGGACTCCGGCTCAGCCAACTACGTGGTCCGTCGTGGCGACACCTTGTCGCAGATCGCGCTCGACGAGCTCGGCGACGCGCACCGCTACCCCGACATCGTCCGCGCCTCGAGCCAGACCGTGCAAGCCGACGGCGGGCGGCTGAACGACCCGAACCGCATCAAGCCCGGCTGGCGGCTCACCATCCCCGCCATCACCCCCGCCCCATCCCACACCAACCCCACCGCCACTGCCAGAACCGACGCGGACGCGGCGGAAACGGCGGCGCAGGACGCTCCCGCCCCGACGACCGACCGCGATCACGACCAGACGGCGCCGGGGCCCGCAATTTCCGAGAACAACCCCCCACGTGATTCCGGTCCCGGGTCCCCGGATGGTGAAGCCCGCCCTGGCACAGCCGCGCTCGACGGCAGCGAAGGTACAGGCTCCGATCAGGACCGGAGCGAGCGGCGTTCAGTTGGCGCCGCCCCCGACCGCGTGATCACCGTCAATCCCGAGAGCTCCCCTGAGGCGGGCGACCCGTCCCCCGGCCCGACGCCCGCACACCAGGGTGTGCGCGACGGTGTGCGCACCCCGGACCCGCCCTTGTCGATACCGCACACCGAGCAGTCCGTGCCGCACACCAACCCCTGGGCGCCCGGCCCGGCGACCACGCCCGACCTCGAGCGCACACCTGAGCCGAGGCGCACCCAGGACGGGCAGTTCACCGACCCCGCGCCGGTCGACCTGGACCAGGAGGACAGCAGCGAGATCGTGGGGCCGGCATGGCTGCTACCGGGACTAGCAGGGGCCGGTGCGATGCTCGCGGCCGGGCTCCTGGTCGCGGTGCGTCGCCACCGCGCCGCCCAGTGGCGCTACCGGCGTCCCGGCCACCGCATCACGCCCGCGCCCGCGCACACCGTGCCGGTCGAACGGACCATCCGGGTCACCGGGCAGGCCTGGGTCGGCGACATCGACGCTCTGGACCGGCTCCTGCGTGCCCTTGCCGGGCCGCGCCTGGACGACCCTGCCGGTGTCAAGCCTGCCCTGGTCGCTGTCGAGCTCACCGGCACCGACGCCGTAGCGCATCTGGCCGAGCCGATGGACCTGCCGCTGCCCTGGGTCGGTTCCGGTACCCGGTGGGCCGCCCCGCTGTCGACGGCACCGGCCGAGACGGATGACCTGCTGGCGCCCTACCCGCTACTGGTCACCGTCGGCATGGACGCCGACGGCCACACGTGGCTGCTGGACCTGGAGCAAGCCCGGACAGTGACCGTGACCGGTGACCCGGATTCGGTGGCTGCGTTTGGGCGGTACGTCGCCGCCGAGCTCCTGCTGCACCCCTGGGCGGAGAACACGACCGTCCACGCCCTGGCCACCGGCTGGCAGGTCACCGGGCTCTCCACTTTGGAACACCACCACGACCGCATGGACGACTACGACACGCTCGCGTGCGTGAGCGAGGTCAACGAGGCCGTCCGTGGTGCTCGGCAGTCGGCCGCCCAGGGCCCGGACTGGTATCACGCCGTCATCGCCGCCCCCGGCATCGGACCGACCACCCGGTCCGCGCTGAACAGCCTGATCACCAACCTGGTCGACACCGACAGGCGCTTGGGCGCTGCGGCAGTCGTCCTCGACCACGTCACCGACCACGTCATTGGCACGGCACCCGAGCAGGCCGCACAGCCGGATCATGCCGGGCTCGTGCTCGACGTCGCGGGCGGCCGGCTGCACGTGCCCAGGCTTGGCTGGGACCTGGCTGCTGTCGGGCTCACCGACGAAGAGCTGGCCGCGTCGGTCGCCATCGTCGACGTAACCCGCGCCATGACCGGTCCAGTGTCCGCCGCCGTGGCGCCGGTCGACGAGCCCGCCCCCGCACCCGGCGGCCCGGCATCGCCGCACAGCGGGAAGCGCTCCTCGCCTGCTGCCGACGATGCCGGTCTCGGGTCTGCCGGACTCGTCCCGGCGCAAACCATCCCGGCCGACTCGGCAGTGAAGGAGTCGGCAGAGGAGGAACCCGCGCACGCGGGGCTCGTGCTGGCCGCTCCGCTTGAGGCGCGGAAAGCTGAGGGTCGGCCGACTGATCCGCAGGCGCCGGCCGGTCCGTGGTCGCTCCTGCCCGCCCCGACCGCCCACTATGTCGAGGCCGCCGCCACCACGACCGAGGACGTCGCCGCCCTCGCACCAGTGGCCGCTACGGCGCCTGCCCGGGCAGTGCACGACACTGACCCGGACCTGGACCGGGACGTGGCCGCGTGGTTCGACCCGGACTCGCACCGCCGGCCCCGGCTGATGCTGCTGGGCCCGGTGACCGCGACCGCGTACGGCCAGATCACCGAACAGGCGGCCCGGCTCAAGGCCCTGCACGTCGAGACGCTCGCCTACCTCGCCCTGCACTCGGCCGGCGTCACCGGGGCCCAGCTGGCCGAGGACTTCGCGATCAAACCGGGCCGCGCCCGCTCACTGGTCACCGGGGTACGGGCCTGGCTCGGCACCGACCCGGCCACCCGGCGGCCCTACGTACCCGATGCGAAGCAGACCGCCGCGTTCGCCGCCACCGGCGTTCCCACCTACCAGGTCGATGGGCTCCTGGTCGACGTCGACCTGTTCCAGCGCCTGCACTCCCGCGCCCGAGCGCGGGGTGCGGACGGCATCGACGACCTGATAACCGCGCTGAGGCTCGTGCGCGGCCGCCCGTTCGACAAGACCCGTACCCGGGGATGGACCTGGCTGTTCGAAGGGGACCGACTCGACCACACCATGGCTGCCATGATCGGCGACGTCGCCCACCTGGTGTGCACCCGGGCCATGGCCGAGGACGACATCGACCAGGCCCGGTGGGCTGCCCAGGTCGGCCGGCAGGCCAACCCCGACGACGAGACCGCACGCCTGGACGAGATCACCATCCAGTACCTCACCGGGCACGCAGAGCTGGCCCGCAAACGCCTGGCCGAGGAGATCTACGACCGCACCGACGACGAGTGGCCGCCACCCGACCCGCCCGAACGCACCCGCCAGATCACCACGCGGCGAGGCATCATGCCGACACCCAAGCCACGAGCCTGACCGCGAGGTTTGCCGCTGGCTGACACGGCTGCTGATACAGCTCGACGGCACGCGAGTCGCCAGCGCGGAAAGCCTCAGCGCGTCTCGTATGACGCCCGGGGGGCACCACAACTGACCAACATGCGAATTCATGAACCTTGCGATACCTGAATTACACCGCATTTTCATGGTTCCGTTGCATTCGGCGTCCGATTCACGTAGATATCTCCTATGGGAGGGGTGCGGGTACGGACGCGGCCGTGGTGGTGGCTGGTCGCGGGCTGCATTGTCGCCGTCGGTGCGGGTGTGTTTGCGCTGGCCGAGGGCAGCGCCCCATGGCTGGCGGTCCTGGGGTTCGTCGCCGCGTGCGCCTCACCGGCGATGCCGTTCGTGAGGCGGTGGTGGACCGACCGTGAGCGGACCCGCATGAACCGCCGGGCCGTGGTCGAGTCGTCCGTCCCGCCCCACGACGCGGACGGGCCCTCGTCCCTGCTGGCCCCCGATCGTCAGGTCGTCCCGTTCCGTGGCCGGGCCGTGGAGCTGGACGCTCTGGTCGAGTGGTGCCTGGGCAAGGGCCAGCCGTTCCGCCTGATCACCGGTCCCGGCGGTGTGGGCAAGAGCCGCCTGGCCAGTGAGCTGCGGGAGCGGATGAGCGACCTGGGATGGGTATGTGTCGTGGTAGGCGACGAGCAAGAGGCCACGATCCTGGCCAAGGTCCGTGGCGCGACCGACCGGCCGGTCCTGCTCGTCGTCGACTACGCCGACACCCGCCACCAGATCGACGACCTGGTGCGGCAGGTTGCCACCGACCCCGACGGCGTGCACGTCCTGCTGCTCGCACGCAGCGCCGGCGAGTGGTGGAAACGCCTGACCGTGGGCAGCCCGCGGGTGCGAGCGATGGTCCAGGGCGCCTACGACGGCTCCGAGCTGCCCTACCGCATCGACACCGAAGCCACCGACCAGCAGATCCTCGACGACGCCGCGGCAGCCTTCGCCCACCACTTCGGGATCCCTACCCCACCGGTGCGGATCACGGGTCGCGGCAGCGGCAGGATCCTGGACCTGCACGCGGCGAGCCTGGTCACGGTCCTACGAGCACGACGCAACGAGCCACTCGACGTGGACGTCGCCGGCGTGCTGGCCGACCTGCTCGGGCACGAGCAACGACACTGGATCGGCACGGCCGAGCACGCCGGACTCCTGGACGGTCCCGACGGCCTGACCACGCAGCTGCTGGGGCGCGTGGTCGCGACCATCTACCTGACCTCGCCGGGGGACGAGACCGAGGCCCGCCAGGTTCTTGCACGTCTCGACTCGGCCGTGGCCACACCGAAGGTGCTGGCTTGGCTGCGTGACCTGTACCCGCCGCGCGGTCCGGAGCATTGGATCGGGACCTTGCAGCCGGACCGCATGGCCGAACTGCACCTGGTCAACGAGCTGACCGCCTCGACGGCGCTGGCCGCGGCCCTGCTGGACGGCCTGGCCGACCGCGAAGCCCGCAACACCGTCGCGGTGCTGACCCGGGCCGTGGCCGACCACTTTTCCGACAAGGACATCCGTACCCGCGCCCTAGGTCTGCTGGACCGGGCCATCGGTGGTCTGCCCGACGACGTCGAGCTGTTGCGGTCAGTTTCGGAAGTCATCCCCCACCCGTCCGAGGTACTGACCCAGCCCAGCCTGGGCTTGCTGGAACGGATCCTGGACCTGACCGACCCCGCGGACGTCGCCGGGCGGTCCTGGGCGCTGCACGAGATCGCCAAGCGTCGCTTCCGCCTGGGCCGGCCCACCGAAGCCCTCGACCCGCTGCGCGAGGCGATCGTCCTGCGGCGCACGCTGGCCGCGGCCGAACCAGGCAAGAACGAGCCGTTGCTTGGCGCCTCGCTGCGCTACCTCGGGGTCGTGCTGTCCGAGCTCGGGGAACCACAGGATGCCCTGGCCCCGACCCTGGAGGCGGTGCAGATCGAGCTGAACCTGCCCCGGACCGACCGGCTCAACCGCCTGCCCTACCGGGCACGCATCATGTGCGACCTCGGTGCCCGGTACCACGAAGCCGGACGGCCCGAGCTGGCCATCGCCCCGTTGCGTGAGTCGGTCAAGATCAACGAGCAGCTCGCTCACAGCGAGCCGGAGCAGACCAACCCCCACCTGGCGCGCTCCCTGATGAACCTCGCCATCGCCCAGAACATGCTCGGCCAGGCCGCTCAGGCTCTCCCCTCGATCCGCAGGGCCGTGGCCATCCGGAGGGTCCTGGCTCAGGACAACCCCGACAGCGACCTGGTGTTCCTGGCCAGAGCACTGACCGACCTGAGCTCCTGCCTGGTCAACGCCACCCGCCCGCACGAGGCCATCGAGCCGGGCCTGCAGGCCGTCCAGATCCTTCGTGAGCTGGACCAGGCCACCCCAGGAAGCCACACCGCGGGCCTGGGCCGGTCTCTGCGCCAGACCGCGACCGCCTACCGCGACGCCGGCCACGCCGAGCAGGCCGCAGCCTGCTACCAGGAGGCCGTCTCGATCCACCGCGACCTGGCCGCCGCACGCCCCGGACGTCGCGCGTCGATGGCCCTGGCCGAATCCCTCGCTGGCCTGATCACCCTGCAGCTGACCCTGCAGCACCCGACCGACGCGCTGCCGCTGGCACGAGAGGCCGCACGCCTTGTCGACTGGCGAACCCACGAGACCAGACCCGAGAACCTGCGTCCCGTCGCGCAGTCCCTGACCACCGTCCTGCTCGCCGTGGCCCACGCCCTGGACGCCAACGGGCGCACCGACGAGGCACAGGCACTTCGACGAGAAATAGCAGCACTGCGAGCGACCGCCTAGCTTCTGCCACACACCCTGCCCACGGACGACGGTTGAGGCGCACTCCTGCCTCCGGCCGAGGAGCCGAGAGCGGACCAACCCGCCCGCAACCACGGTGGGCAGCGCCGCGACCCACCGCACACCTGCTGGTGCTGCTTCTCAATGCCTGCCTGAGGCAGATGGCGTCAACCCCTCAGGTACTCCGGCTTGCGACGAGTTGGTGTGCGTGACCTGACCTGCATGTACGCCCCGCACACCTGCTGTGTGCAGGCCTGGTGGTGAGCGCAGAGCGTGCGGTCGATCCTCAGGGTCGAGGCATGGACACCACGCAAGAGCTCGAGTTGGCGCCGCTGACGGCCCTGCGCCGCGCCGCCCGCGCCCCAGGCAACGCCGAGGCGGCGCGGGAGCTCGCGGCCTCGGGTGTGCCGGTCTTCCCGTGCGTCCAGGGCAGCGCTCGTCCCCTCGACGTCGGCGGCCCGAGGGTCGGATCATCAGCCCCGGACCGGGTGGAGTGGTGGTGGACCCAGCACCCGACCGCCAACATCGCCGTCCCGACCGGGGCCGCCTCCGGGCTCGATGTCCTCGAGGTCCACCTCACCCGCGAGAGCCGTGCCGGCCTCGACCAGGTACGGGGCGCCGTGCGTGCGAGCCTGCTGCCCCGGCCCAGCCTGGTGATGACAACCCCGTCGGGCGGGCTGCACCTGTTCTTCCCCCACTCACCGCAGACCGCCCAGTGGTCCTGGGCCGCACCTGGGTCCGGTGTCGCGTTCCACGGTGACCGGGGGTACGTCGTGGTGCCACCGTCACTGGTCCAGCGGCCCGACGGGACTGTCGCGCGCTACCAGCTGATCAGGCCGGCCCGCACGCCGGCGGCCACGGTCGACGCGCTCGCCCCGAACCGCCACCTGGCGCCCTCCCCGGCTCAGCCCGCCTCGCCCGCCCTGGCACCGGCCGCACCCGCGGGCCGCGGGGCTCGAGCGGCGCCCGCTCCGGCCACACGCGCCGCCATCTCTGGTGTTCGGGCTCTGACTCGCCCCGATCCGATGACCAGCTCCGACGGTTCACGCCGTCGCCCTACTGAGGAGGTCAGCCTGTGAACCCCCGATCCCCCTACCCGCAGCACCAACCGCAGCAGGGCCATGGCCCGCGCTCACAGCCGGCCCGGCCGAGCGCTCCGGCGTCGCCCGGTACGAACCCGGCCGCGTTCGACGACACGACCACCCGTCGCAAGACCCGGCCGGCGAAGGCCCCGGTCCAGCCCAAGCGAGACCAGCCGCAGATCACGTGGATCCGTGCCGGGGACCTGCCTACCGCGCTGACCGGGCGAGTCCTGGCCCGGGGCGTCTCCCTGCACGCCGCCCTGATCCGCCGAGCCCTGGACCGCCCCACCGCCGCAGCCAAGAAGGCTGCCCGCGCCGCCAAGGGTCTGGCCACTCGGAACCGCACGACGTCCGCCGCGACACAAGAACCGCCAGGCACCGGTAGACGGACCCGGGCCTCGAGTCCGCAGCACGACACGGAAGGGATGGGCATCTGATGACCACGACAACGATCCCCACAAATGCGACCACCAAGCCCAGCCAGGCCTCGGTGGCCGCCCCAGCCGCTAGTCCGACGGAACCAGACGCCGAGCAGCCGTTGAACGCGACCGGCGAGGGGCTGCGGGTCCTGCTGATTCGCCTGCACATCGACGGACCGGATGCCTGGGCCACCGACCCGGACGCCACCGAGCTCCTGGAGCACTGCATGGCCAAGTACGGGGCGCTGGCCGTGAAGTACCGGCAGACCCCGCAGGACGCCGCCTACGCGGCGTTCGAGGTCCTGCGCGCCCCGGCCACGCTAGAGGCCACCGATCCGTGGGGTGTCGTGACCCGGGCGGTGCAGCTGTCGCTGATGGCCGAAGACCGTGCCAACGGGCTCTTGTGCGACCAGTCCCGCGCCCGCCGTCTGCTTACCTCCGACCAGCACGACGCGACCCGGTTCACCGACTACGAGCTGGACGGCGCCCGCTCCATCGACACCCTCCAGGCCGAAACGGGATCGGTGGACACCGTCTCGGTCGACCCGGCCGTGCTGGACCACCTCGACGCTGTCGACATAACGGTGTCGTCGCGTCCGTCGCAGATCGCGCCGGTCGAGGCCCGTACCGCCCTGGACATCGCGGCCAAGGTCCTGGCCGGGTTCGGCTGGAACCAGGCCGAGGCGCGCGGGTGCCTGGACTACATCACCGAACGCCTGACCATCACCGGGAACACCGCGAGAGCGTTCGAGTACCTGCGCCGGGACAAGAACGCCCTGGGCCGGTTCGACCTGGAGCTGCGGCAGTGGACCGCGCTGTGCGCGGTCGTCCTCGGCCACCCGCACCACCCCGCGCTCGCGGTGCGGGACGGGCTGCTGGCGCGGCTGATGCGCGGGCAGCGTACGACCGAGCTGCTGGCCGACGACCGCCTCGTGCGCGCCCTGCTCGCCGCCAGCCCCACGCCGCCCACCGGCCCGGTCCGTCCGGCCGGTAGTCCTGCCGGTTCGGCGCGGCCCGTTCTGAGGGTGGTGTGCGATGTCTGAGGCCGAGAGCACCGCTGAGGGGCTGCTGCGTCTGGACGTCGCCGTGGGCTCGATCATCGTCGGAGACCGGCACCGCCAGGACCTGGGCGACCTGGATGCCCTGGCTGCCTCCATCGACCAGCTCGGGCTGCTCCAGCCGATTACCGTCACCCCGGACATGGTGCTGGTGTGCGGGTTCCGGCGCCTGATGGCGATCCAGCGCCTAGGGTGGGCCACGACCCGCCCCTGGGTGCGGCGCGGGATCTCGGACCGGCTGCAGGCCGTGCTGGCCGAACGCGACGAGGAACAGCTGCGTAAGCCCCTCGACGACGTCGAGGCGGCGCAGCTGTACCGGGAGATCAAGCAGCTGCTGGCCGAGGACGCCGCCCGCCGACAGGCCGCTGCCCGTTTCGGCTCCGACACGGTGGCCACGCCGAGCTCCGACGTCGCCCCCGCGGATCGGGGGGACGAAGTGGACATCGACGGTGGTGGCAAATTGCCACCACCGCACGACCCGCGGGAACGCTCCCGGGCACAGGCCGCGCGCATGGTGACCGGGAAGGCGTCCTACAAGCGCCTGGACCGAATCTCGGCCCTGTCGGACATCGCCGACGACCACACGCAGCCCGACCGGATCCGGACCATGGCCGCCGACGCCGTCGAACAGGTCCGAACCGGGGCATCAGTGTTCCCGCTCTACGACCAGGTCAAGGCAGAGCTGGCCACGATCGACCCCCGGGCCCAGAGCGTGGAGCCGGTCAGCCAGGACGAGGTCGCCGAGGTCGTGGCTGCCGCAGTCCAGCGCCTGACCCACCCCGAACACACCACAGGCCCCGCCAGGGACCCCGCCGACGGCGAGCCCGACGCGAGCGACGGCGGGCGGGCCGTGAAGCGGCGGCACTCGCTGCGAGCGTGGGCACTGCTGTGGGCGGGCCTGGACGGGTGGTGGGAGCACTACGACCCGGTCGACGTCGGCGCCGGTGCCGACGCGCAGGACTGGACGACGTTCGAGGACGTCCTGGAGCAGACGTCGCGGTTCGCCGCCGCGGCTCGGGCTGCGCGCGACCAGGCCCAGGCCGCACGCCGAGACCGGACAGGAGCCTGAGATGCCCATCACAACTACACCACGCTCGAACCCGCCCGCCCGGAGCCGGAGAAGCCGGAGCCTGACGGGCACAGACGTGCAGGGCGTGGTGACGCTCGCGCGGTACTGGGTCACCCGGCACCGGATCCTGAGCCTGGTCCTCGCTCTCCTGGCCGCCGTCGCGCTCGCCGCGGCCCTCCGGCTCAGCGCGGCTCCGACCGGCGACGCACCGTCGGTGGCGCCCACGGCGACCGCTCCGAGTCCCGACGCACGGCCGGACCGGACGCTGGACCAGACCCGGCTTCCCGACGACGGGATCCCGCGTTCGTCGGACCCCGACGTGTTCGCCCGGGGCGTGGCCGAGGCGGTGTTCACCTGGGACACCAGCAGCCCAAGCCTGCCGGACGTGACCGAAAGGCTGCTCGTCGTGGCGGACCCGACCGGTGAGGAGACCCCGGGGCTGCTGGTCGACCTACGGACCTACCTGCCCAGCGACCAGGCCTGGACCCACCTGGCCCAGTACCGAACCCGCCAGTGGATCGAGGTCTCCGACGTCGTCGAACCGGCCCAGTGGGGTGAGGCGGTGGCCCAGGCACCGGAAGGCGCGCTGGGGGCGGGGACGACGGCACGCACCGTGACCGGGGTGCGACACCGCGCCGGAACCTGGGACGGCGAGCCGGCCACGGCGAGCTCGCAAGTGCGGTTCACGGTGTTCCTGGTGTGCGCCCCGACCCACGACACGTGCCATCTGCTGCGGCTGTCCACGCCCGGCCTGGCCCTGCACTAAGAACCGGTGGCCGTGATGCGTGTCCTGATGATCGTCGTCGTGCTGGCAGGGTTATTTGGTCCGGCCACCGCCCTGTCGGCGTACGCCCTCCTGGCCCCTGCCCCCAGCACCGGGTGCGAGTCCGGCGGCGCGGCCGTGGGGCCGGTCGGGTCGCTGCCCCGGGAGCTGAGCGCGACCACCACCGGCGGGACCCCAGTGTCCTTGGACCGGACCCAGCTAGGGCACGCCGCCACCATCATCACCATCGGGTCGCGCACGGAGGGTGTCGGACGCGACGGGATCCTGGTCGCGCTGATGGCCGCGCTGACCGAGTCGCACCTGCGGATGTTGGCGAACCCCGGCGCCTACCCGGACTCGACCACCCACCCGTATGACGGGACCGGGCAGGACCACGACAGCCTCGGCCTGTTCCAGATGCGGCCGGCGGCCGGGTGGGGAACCGTCGCCGAGCTGATGGACCCGACCTACCAAGCGCGCGCGTTCTACGGCAGCGCCACCGGTCCCAACCACGGGTCACCGCGCGGTCTGCTCGACATCCCCGACTGGGAACGCCTACCCCTGGGCGCGGCGGCGCAGGCCGTGGAGGTCTCGGCCTACCCCGACCGGTACGCCCAGTACGAGCCCGTCGCCCGCAGGATCCTCGAGAAGCTCACGACCTCACCCGGCACGGACGCGCCCGCTCCAGTGGGTGGACCGGTCGCGACGACGCGGGTGGTGTTCCCGCTGCCAGCCGATACATGGACCCGCACCTCAGGGTTCGGGCTGCGGGACCTGGCAGGTTCGGGGAGCTACCGGCTGCATGCCGGGGTGGACTATGCCGCACCGGCCGGGACCCCGGTGCTCGCGCTGGCCGACGGCACCGTCGCGTCCGTGGAGACCAGCCCGACCGGGGGCAACATGATCGTCCTCGACCACACTGTCCCTGGCCCGAGCGGGGCCGAGCGTGTGGGCTCGGCGTACCTCCACCTGAGCGACGGCACCATCACCGTGGCCGAAGGCGACACGATCACCGCGGGGGCCCAGATCGCGCAGGTCGGCTCGACCGGGCGCTCCACCGGCCCGCACCTGCACCTGGAGGTCAGGCCCGGCGGCCCGCATGCCGACGCCGTCGACCCCGAGCCGTGGCTGGCCGCGCACTCCCCCACCACCCTGGACGGCCAGGCCGTCCTGCCCGCCACCAGCGTGGCGTGCCCGACGGAGGCAACACCATGACCACCACCACATCACCGGTCGCCGCCGGCGCGAACCTGTTCGCAGGGGTCGGGCCGGACTTCGGTGCGGTGACCGGCAGCGGCCTGTATCCGGTCATCGGGGCCTTCCTGACCATCACCTTGGTCATCGCCATCGCGATGCTCGCTGTCTGCGCGTTCGTCTGGGCCATCGCCTCCGCCGTCGGCAGCTGGCAGGTCACCGCCAAGGCCCGCACCGGAGTGCTGCTCGCCGTCGTGGGCGCCGTGCTGACCGGTGGGGCACTGGCCTGGACCAACTGGCTCATCGACCTCGGCAACACCCTCTAGCCCTGCAGCTCCCCCAATGGTGGTGGGGGCGGCACACCTCCCCGGCGCAGACACCCACCGCTGAGGGAGAACCGCCATGCTGCCCATCCTCCAGACCACCGCGCAGTCAGCGTCGCTGGCCGCCACCCACGCCGCCGAGCGCGCCACCATGGTCGCCACCAGCATCGCGACCGGAGAGTCCCCGGACATCGACATCACCCCGAACACCGACGGGCTGCCCGGCATCGACCAGCTCAAGGAGATCGTCGGCGCGATCATGAGCATCGGCCTGATCCTGGCCGTGGTCGCCCTGATCATCGCCGCGATCGTGTGGGCTTTCGGCGCCAACTCCTCCAACCCCCACCTGGCCGGGCGGGGCAAGACCGGGATCCTGGTCGCCGCCGCTGCCGGAGTCGTGTGCGGGGCCGCCGTCGCCCTGGTCAACTTCGGCTGGGACCTCGGGCAGCAGATCTGATGGACGTCTGCTCCCTGCCCGTGGTGGCGCAGGTCTGCGCTGGGTCCGGCGACGTCACCGCGGGCTCGGCCGCCTCCCCGATCCAGGGCCTGGCGGACTGGACCGGTGACACCGCCGCGTGGGTGCTGGAGGGCATGTGGGCCCTGATGGTGACCACCACCATGGTCGACGTCACCAGTGACTCCTACACCCGGGTCTACTCGCTGGTGTTCGGGATCGCGGTCGTCGTAATGCTGCTGTTCTTCCTACTGCAGGTCGCCACCGGCATGATCCGCCGCGACCCCGGCGCCCTCGGCCGCGGCGTCCTCGGGCTGGGCAAGTCCATCCTGGGCAGCTTCGTAATAGTGACGCTGACTGCGCTATTGCTGGAGATCACCGACCAGCTCTGCGCCGGGCTCGTGCAAGCGGCCGGTACCACCATGGAGCAGATCGGCCACCGCCTGGTCCTCATCGTCACCGGGATCACGATCTCCACCAACGTGATCGGCGTCGGCCCCCTGCTCGGGTTGTTCCTGACCGGCATGGCGTTCAGTGCCGGGTTCGCGGTGTGGATCAGCCTGCTGGTGCGCTCCGCGCTGATCCTGGTCGCGATCGCCCTCGGCCCGCTGGCCATGGCCGGCGCGACCTGGGACGCCACCCGCGGGTGGGTGAGCAAGTGGGTCACCTTCATGGTCGCGCTGATCGTGTCCAAGCTCGTCATGGTCACGATCTTCCTGATCGCGACCGAGCAGATGTCCGCGCCGATCGAGGCCGACATCGCCTCCGTGGCCGAGCCCCTGACCGGGATCGTGCTGCTCATCATCGGCGCGTTCGCCCCCTACTTGACCTACAAATTCATCAATTTCATCGGCCTCGACCTCTGGGCGACGATGACGACCGAGTCCGACGCCAAGGAGTCCCTCAACCGGCCGGTGCCGTACCTGCCCGGTGGGTGGCCCCGCCCCAACCCGCCCAAGGTCGTCGACTCCGACGACACCAAGGACAGCACAAACTCCGGTGGCTCCGGGGACGGCTCCGCGGGCGGATCGGGCTCCTCCAGCACGGTGACCACCCCAGGAGACACGACGGTCGGAACGCCGAGCAGCACAGGAACCGGCACCGGCACGTCCACGGGAGGTGGAGCTACGGGAGCCGGCACCGCGGGCGGGAGTGCGGCGGCCGGCGCGGCGCTGCCTGCCCTCGGCGGAGTAGCTCTCGCCAAGGGCGCCTTCGACGCCGGGCACCACGCGGGCCAGGCCGTCGGCGACGACGCCACCCAGGCCGGCGACGGCGCGACCCAGCCCGGTGCCACCCACGGTGGCCAGGCAGGGGCCCCGGCAGGCGCCGCTGAGCGGGCCGCGAACGCGCCTGACGACGATCCTGCGGCGCCGTCGACGGCGCCGCAGGAGCAGCCCGGGATCCTGTTCCGCGACGGGACCCAGTCATGAGCGCCCCCAGCACAGGGCAGCTCGGGGCGGTGAAGTTCTCCCGCCTGTCCAAGCGGGCGTTGATCCTGGGCCTGACCGCGACCCAGCTGGTCACGATCGGCCTGGGCGCGGTGCCGCTGGTGGTCGCGCTCTACCAGGGCAGCGGCGCCCTCTACGCGATCCCGGTCCTGGTCCTGACCGCCGGGGCCGCGCTGGTCCCGTGGGGTGGGCGGCACTTGATCGATTGGGTCCCGATCGCCGCCTCCTGGGCCTGGCGCACCGCGACCGGCCAGCTCCACTACCGCGCCCGCATCACGAACAGGCAGGTCCGGCCGCGCCCGGCCGGGACCCTGGCCCTGCCCGGCGACACCGCCGCGCTGCGCCAGTACACCGACCCGGTCACCGGCGGGGTGCTCGTGCACGACCCGCGCGCCGCCACGCTGACCGTCCTGATCCCGGTCACGCACCGGGCGTTCGTGCTGCTCGACCCCGGTGAGCAGCAGCGCCGCGTGACCGCGTGGGGCCGGGTGTTGGCGACAGTATCCCGCTCCGGGCACATCGCCGCCCTGCAGGTCACCGAACGCACCCTGCCCGGCTCCGGCGCCTCCCTGGCCGACTGGTGGCACGCGCATGGCATCGACGACGGGTCGTTCGCGTCCCGGACGTATGCCGACCTGATCGACCGAGCCGGGCCGGCCGGGGAGCAGCACGCCACCACGATCGCGCTGTCCCTGGACATGAACACCGCCGCCCGCGGCATCCGGGCAGCCGGTGGCGGACTACGTGGCGCCGCCGCCGTGCTGCGGCAGGAGCTCGAGACTCTGATGATCGCGCTGCGCGCGGCCGACCTCACCCCGGGCGACCCCTACGACCCGGGCCGGCTCGCCGTCCACCTGCGCACCGCCTACGACCCCGCGCTCGGGCCTGCGTTGGAACGCCACCCGACGCTGGGTCGGGAGCTGGCGGCCGCGGGGCCGATCGCGGTCACCGAGACCTGGGGGAACCTGCGCGCCGACGGCGGCTATCACTGCGTCCTGTGGATCTCGCAGTGGCCACAAGCCCGCACCTACCCCGGGTTCCTGGCGCCGCTGCTGCTGTCCTCGGGTGTGCAGCGCACCGTCTCGCTGGCCTATCGGCCCGTTCGTACCGACGTCGCCGTCAGGGAGCTGCGGCGGCGCCGGACCGGGCACCTGTCCGACGCCGCCCAACGTGCGCGGATGGGGCAGACCACGGACGCGACCGACCAGGCCGAGCTGTCCGACGTCCTGCAGCAGGAGGCCGACCTGGCCGCCGGGCACAGCCTGCTGACCGCCACCGGGCTGATCACGATAAGCGCCCCGGACGTCGAGCAGCTCGAGCACGACATCGCCGCCGTCGCGCAAGCCGCGATCCAGGCCGGCCTGGAGACCAGACGGTTGTGGGGGCAGCAGGCCCAGGCGTTAGCCCGCACGATCCTGCCCGGCTGAACCAGGGGCCCGTGCCCGAGGCTCATGCTCCGCGTTGGGCGCGGCGACTATCGCACACCTACGCGGCATGAACACCTCGAAACCATCCACCACATCGGGCTCCGGCACATCGACCTCCGGCGCACCGGGTTCGCGGCGCGTGCGCGGCTGGTCGGCCATGCGGCAGACCGGTGCCCTGCGCCTGTCGGTGCGGCACGTGAGCGACGGCCAGGACGAGCACGGAAGGGTCCGCCACCGGTACCCGTATCTGGTCCGTGACTTCCGGTCGTTCGAGAAGTACGCCGCACAGGACCTGTTCAACCTAGGCCCGATCGATTCCGAGGCAGCCCTGGCCTATCTGACCGAGTACCTGTACGCCGCGGCCCGTGCATACGTCGACAACCCGGCGGGCACGGGCAGTGGTGACGCGCCGAGGGACACCGTGCCCGAGTGGCTCGTGCGGACCTCCGTGCGGTACCTGGACGAGCTCGACATCCAGCTCGACCTGCTCGCCGAAACCTCCACCGGACCGGCAGACACCACCTTCACCATCGGGAACGGCGAACCGTAGCCCGTTCCAGACCCCGGCCCCAGCTCTGCCCGGTTGTGAACCGGCTCGAACCCAGTTCTGGCGTCGGCTCGCGAAAGGAAGCTCCCATGAACACTGCCCTGCCCGAAGTCCCGGACGCGGACCCCGTCGAGACCGCGGCAGCCGTCGCGATCACGATGCGCCGCCTGGTCGCCGAGACAAGCACCCTGACCAGCCTGGACCAGGCACCTCAGATCACTGACGAGCTCCTTGCGGTGCTACGCGAGGTCGCGAACGTCACCACTCACCTGTCCACCCTGGCCCTGCGCCAGCCCGACCCACCCGTCCGCCGCCGTGACACTGCCGCGCGCGCGTGGATCAAAGCGCAGGCGGTCAACGGCTTCACCGACGCCGCCGCCCGGATCAGCTTCGCCTGCCAGCCCCTGGCCACCGGCCGGAACAACGCCACCCGGCTGCTGCCCCAGCCACAGCCCGGCGCCACCTGGACCGCACCCGGCAACGATGCTCCCGACCGCCCGCGTACCGATCCCGACCCACCGGGAACGCACCGTGCTCTCCCGGCCCGGGAGGAGTCCTCGCACATGCCAGCACTGTGACAACCAGTGCAGCGCTGGCCAGCGCCGCTCCCGACAGAGCCGGTACCACCACAGCCGTGTGACCCGACTACAGGCACGCCGCATACTCAGGCCGGCCGCACGCAGCTACCTCAGCTCGCGCGGCCGGCCCCGCGCGGAGCCCGTCAACCGCGATGTCACGGGCACAGCCAGAGGCACCCGGGGATGCCGTGGGCGGCGCCGTCGGCGGCGCACCTGCCGGGCATGGACGACGCCATCCTCCCCAGGAAACATTCCGCCGCCGACCGGATCCGGGTCACGCGGCGGGTCGGCTCCCTGAGCCTGGCCCTGTGGCACGACGGCACGGTGCCGGACGAGCTCGGTGGGTACCGGCACCGGTACGGGTACCGGATCGCCGACATGACCAACCCTCAGGCCCCGCCACACATCGAGCGAGATCTCTACTCCGGTGTCGGTGCACACGTCGACACCACCACGATGATGGGCACCTTGGTGACTCTCCTGTCGGCGGCGGCCGAGGCCTACTGGTACGAGATGGACCACCCAGGCAGCAAGCCGGAGAACCTGCGCTTGTTCCCCGACTGGGTCACCGAGGCGTCGGACCAGTGGTCCGACGAGCTGAGCATGCTCGCCCTGGACATCGAACAGCCCGTCAGAGAACCAGAGCATGCCGACCATGAAGGGCCGCGGACGGCCGCGGGCGCGACACGCGCGCAGGAGCCGGGTCCGCCGGAGCAGCCGGCGTCGGTCGTGGCCGGGCCGGTGTGGCCGCCGGGCCGCTACTACACGGTGACGACCCGGCAGGACGCGGCCGGGCGCGCCATGTTGGACCTCGTCGATCGCCACGGCTGTACCGCAGCGATCCGGCACCTGGCTCAGAGCGACCGCGGGGCGGTGACGTTGGAGGCCGCCTTGTTCAACCAGGAGGTCTACCACCAGGTACCGAGCGACCCCGGCACCCTCGTGGCCGGGCACGGCCCGTACGTCCTTGCCTACCACCCCGGCACCGGACACGTGCGCCTGCTGCGCGAGCTGCCCGCTGACCTGCCCCGCCCGACAGCCTGGCCCACCCGGTATACGGGCGTCCCGGCCGCGGCACCCGCGCATGAGCCCGTGGCCCCCGGTCGGCGTTTGCGGTCCCCGGCACCACCATGGCACCCGCCGAGTCCTGGGCATCGGGAGCCGCCGCGTCCGTCGGCCGAGGACGGACCGTCGCTGTGACCCCACCGAGTAGCACCGCCTGGTCCCCCAGTACCCGTGGCCGGACGGGGACGACGGGGACGGGGGTGCACCTGGGCGGTGTCCCGGTCCGCACACGCCCCCTATTGGAGCCCCTCATGCCGTCCACCAGTCCACAGCACGATGCCGAGGACACCGCCGAGGCACTACGACGCCTGGCGCACTCCACCCAGAAGTTCGACGACCCCGCGGACACGTACTGGGTGATCAGCGACCTGGCCGCCACCGTCCGCCGCCTGGAACAGGTCGTGTCCCAGGTCGCCGCCGCGCACCGCGAGAACCTGCACCTGGCGCACGACGACCAGGGCGCGGCCGCCGGCGGGCACGTCCAGGCCCTGACCGCCGCCGAGGACCTGCGCAAGGCCGGCGAGTTGTTCGGCCGGGCCTACGTCAGCCTCGACCTGGCCATGGGCCACTCCGGCGCCATCGCGTGGTACCCGGCATCAACCACCCCCGCCGCTGCCGCCCGGTCGGCCGGACGCCGACCACGCGCCCAGGCACGGCATGCCCGCCACGACACCAGCGCCGAGACCAGCCGTGACGGCCGGGCCGTCGGCCAGACCGGAGGGCGGGCGTCATGACCCCGGACCCGCGCACCGAACCCCTGGCACCCACCTCACGGCCGACACCACCATCAACCCGGCCATCGACACCACGGCCCGCCGAGACACCGTCGTCCGACGCGCCGCCCGATCTCCGTGTGTCACCCGAGGCCAAGACGGTGCCGCTGGCAGTGCCGGCCGAGCGTGCACTGGTGTTCGCGAACAAGCTCAGCGGAATCGTTCATGCGTTGGCCGAGACCCTCCGTCGCTTCCAGGAGTTACAGGACGCCCACATCGAAGCAGGCACGGCGATCCCCGGCGACTGGTCTCCTTCGGCCGCGCGCAATGCCATCCGTGGCTTCACCCAGGCGGGCGAGTACCTCGACGACGCCGCCGCAACCCTCGGCGACGCATTGCGGGCCACTAAGCGTTTGCCCGAGCTGCCATACGGTCCCGCATCCGCTCCGGCCTCGTCTTCCCCGCAAGTGTTCATGCCGGGTGCCCGTGGCACGGACGGCCCGGATGGCCGCCGATCGGCGTCCCCGCGCGATCCCCAGCCGGATCCTGGGCCACCGCGCCGACAGGACGGGGCCGGGCCGGAGTTCGCATTGTGAACCCCGGGGACCGGCTGCACACCGCCACGCTCACCACGGGCCGCGAACCGAGGTCGGTGCGGCGTGCCCGCCGGCGCGCCGCGGCGCAGGTCCTGGTCCGTGCTCGCCGAGACCGCCAGCACGCCGACCAGGAGCGCCAGACCGCCGAACGCGCCGAACAGAACGGGCGCCGGTTCCTGCCGCGCAGCGGGGAGCACGGCCCGGCGGCGCTGCGGACCCCGATCCGGTTCCGGGTCCCCAGGCACCAGGACACGAGCAGGGTCTGGGGCGGGGCCTACCCGTTCCTGGCCGAGGGCGGCCTGGGGGCGGACGGGGTGTTCGTCGGCCGCGACCTGCACTCCGGCAGCAGTTTCGTGTTCGACCCGTGGGTGCTGTACGCCCGAGGCCTGATCACCGCACCCAACATGGTCGTGGCCGGGATCGTTGGCGCCGGCAAGAGCGCCCTGGCCAAATCCCTGTACCTGCGCTCGCTCGCGTTCGGCCGCAAGGTCTACATCGCGTGCGACCCCAAGGGCGAGCACACCCCGATCGCCGAGGCCGTCGGCGGCAAAGCCATCGCGCTCGGGCCGGGGATGGGCGCGAGGCTCAACCCCCTGGACGAGGGACACCGCCCGGCGGGCATCGACGATGACTCCTGGGCCGGCCAGGTCACCGCCCGGCGCCGCACCCTGGTCGGCGCCCTGGCCGAGAGCATGCTCGGCCGCACCCTGGCACCCGTCGAGCACACCGCCCTGGACATCGCCCTGGGGGACGCCGTCCGCACCAGCTCGACACCGGTACTGCCCCAGGTCGTGGACCACCTCCTGACCCCTGACCACAGCCCCGACGACGACCGTCGGCGGCTGGCGGAGGACGGGAGACACCTCGCGCACGCCCTTCGGCGCCTGGTCCGCGGCGACTTGGCCGGGATGTTCGACGGCCCGTCGACCGTCGCGTTCGACCCGACCCTGCCGATGCTCTCCCTGGACCTGTCCCGGGTCGCGGAGAACGCCGGCGCCCTGGGCGTGCTCATGACCTGCGCCTCCGCGTGGCTGGAAGCCGCGCTGACCGACCCCGACGGCGGGCAGCGCTGGGTCGTGTACGACGAGGCCTGGCGACTCATGTCGCATCCGGCGTTGCTGCGCCGGATGGACGCGCACTGGCGCCTGGCCCGGCACTACGGGATCGCGAACATGCTCGTCTTCCACCGCCTGTCCGACCTGGACACCGTCGGCGACGCCGGCTCCGCGCAACGCTCCCTGGCCGCCGCATTGCTGGCCAACGCCGAGACCAGGGTCATCTACCGGCAGGAGACCGACCAGCTCGAGGCCGCGACCCAGGCCCTGGGCCTGACCGGCACCGAGACCACGCTCCTGCCCACTCTCGGCCTCGGACAGGGCCTGTGGCGCATCCGCAACAGGTCCTTTCTGGTCCAGGCCCAGCTCCACCCCGCCGAGGCCCGACTCTTCGAGACAGGTACCAAGGCCTCCGGAGAATCCTCCCGTGAGTTCAAGAATTCTGGCGGGTGAATCATCACGAACTCACGGTGCCATCCGATCCCGGGTGCCATTGTGCCGCGAGTTTGGCCAACCCATCGATCCGGACGCGGTCGCGTCATACCGATGTGGTCTGCTCGCCGTTGGGTGGGGCGGTCTGGCGCTCGCGCCTCGTACTCATACCGGTCGCTCAAGGCGCGGTGTGGGGGCGTTCGTGTGCCAGATCTGGGCCGGCCATGGCGGTGTAGCGCCCTGAACCGCCCCGGGTTTCAGTCACTTCAAACGTCGCGGCTACCCACTTAGTGGGCCGCTGCCAAGACCGGAGAGCACACCAGCGTCGTCGAGGATCAGACGATCAAAAACCCCGGACTTGACCTGCACCGCCGACCCGACGTGCTGGTGACTTGGAAGGACGGGAACCGTACTGCTTGGGCCGTCGCGAAGGCGGGGTTCGAGCGATGCGGTGAGGCCGCGGCGGCCGATGTCGGCAATCTCGTTGGCGCGTTCGCGCCGCTGATCGACGGCCTCGACCGATTGACCGTCGTGGGAGGCGTCCGTCAGGAATCGGATTGTGGGGAACGCCAGATGTGGGCCAAGATGCCTGTCACCGGACATCGACGCAGGAAGTCGCGGCGGGTAGTTGGGCAATGGTCGATGGAAGGAAACGCACTATGCGGTTGCATGAGTGGCCGGACGATGCACGGCCAGCAGCCGTGGAGCGGGTTGGCGTGGTGATGGTCAGCTACAACACCATCGCCGTCACCGCGCAGGCCATCTACGGGCTTCTGCATACCATACGGACCCCCGAGTTGCGGCTGGTCGTGGTCGACAATGCGTCGACCGACGGATCCGCCGAGTTGCTGGGCGCGCTGGCCGAGGCGGGCCTTTGTGAGGTCATCGCCAACCGGGAACAGCGGTATCACGGTCCCGCGCTGACCCAGGCGATGGACCATCTGGCGGCGACGCAAACCGCTGGCCACCGCGTTGGACCCGTGTGGATACTCGACTCCGACTGCATCGTGTTGCGGTCGGACGCCCTGTCGGCCGGCGTCGATCTGATGATGCGCACGGGCGCCGGCATGGTCGGCCAGTGGTCGGACGACCGGTGGAATCGCCCGGGCGAGTTGCTGGGCCTGCACTGTCTGCTGCTCGATCCGGTTCAGGTGTGGCGCGACCCGGTCGCCCCGTTCGAGGAGGATGGCAGCCCTTCACAGCGACTGCAGGACTCAGCGCGGCGCGCCGGCGTCGCCGCGGTCGAGTTGCCGTTCACCCGGGACGGATACGTGGTGCACCTCGGCCGGACCACGTTGCGAGCGGTGCTTGACGCCGATGACCGCGCCAACCGCTACTTCGACTGGGCCCGCACGCACTCCGAAGCACATTTCATGGAAGAACCAGGGGCGCCCCACCGGTACGCCGCGTTCCTCGCCGA
Organism: Promicromonospora sp. NPDC057138; assembly: GCF_042670845.1. Classification (NCBI taxonomy): domain Bacteria; kingdom Bacillati; phylum Actinomycetota; class Actinomycetes; order Micrococcales; family Promicromonosporaceae; genus Promicromonospora; species Promicromonospora sp. NPDC057138. The sequence goes on from NZ_JBHUUX010000004.1 coordinate 163,545, forward strand.
GTTCACCGACGAGGTCGGCGCGCCGACGGCGGAGCGCCTCATTGCGGCCTGCCTGCGTGGGTGAACCGGCCACAGTCGCAGCGTGATCAGGTCCGTCGTTCCCGCCCCGAGCATCCGGTCATGCCGCGATCAGCTCGTAACTGAGCATAGCGACGAGTTGCGCCAGCCCGACCGAGTCGGCCCGGGGTGGGCCGTGAACTGGGCGTCGCGGGTTGGTCGCGGGCTCAGCATGGGCCGATGAGTTGGCAGCCTCGACCCAGCTCGCACCACCGAGATCACCGCGGCGCGCTCGTCCTGCTTCATCTTCAGCGACCCATCAAGGAATGAAGTGAGAAAGCCTCACTCACCTAACTGCCGTTGCAGTACTAGTCACAGATCAAGGTCGCGCGCTGGCAATTCGTGAAGCCGTATATGCGCCCATCCGCACCTGCGATCTGGATGTAGACGAGAGCTGCCCCACCAGGAACGTCCGCGTAGAGGGGAAAGCTCTCCGAGGTTTGAGTACCGCAGTGAAGGCTTGTGCTTCTCTCGTCAAGCTGTTTTCTCGCATCGTGCGCGGACGCGTATACCCGCTCGCATCCGTTGGCGTTGAAGTCTCCCGCGACGTTGACTGAGCGGTTGTACCAGGTGACCGTGCCGGCGAAGTAGCCGCCCGCGCCGTCCCTGATCAGGAAGTCGGAGGTGGGGTACGCAGCTGCGCTGGCTGGCGCCGCTGCAGCAACGGTAGGCACAGCGGTTATAGGCGCAGTGACAAGAGTGAGAACAGCCACTGCGGCGGCCACGAGCATGCCGATCCTTCTCATCGGTTCTCCCTCGTTCGTGGGTCTGAATGCAATCCATTTGGATGCTAGACGGCGAGCCCCGCCACTGCCATGAAAGTCGCTCACAGTCAGCGTCCGATCGCTCGCCGTCGCGCAGTCGAGAGGCAAGGGATCGGCGTGGCACCGGGTGACATCAGGACGCATGACGATGCTCTTGTCGATGGTGATCTTTGCGAGGATTTGGATCGTGTTCCCGGCATACCGTCCCGTCTGGGTCCGCTGCACGAGCCTTGGCAAGCTCGCACTGCTGCCAGAGCCGCTCGGGCGCATCAGCACACCTACGGGGCATGAGCGACGAGAGCACACCCGAACCGGTGCGGCGCATCCAGGCCGGCAGCCTCCAGATGAGCGTCTCCTTCAGCAAGACGGTCTACGACGAGGAAGCCGGCTACGCGCTGTCCGAGTTTCGGACGACGATCACGGACGCCGACCACGGCGTGGCCGCGCACGATGACTCGATCAGACTCGAGGGAACCGACTGGAGCCTCGACGATGCGGCGGCCGCGGCCTTCACCTTCCTTGCCGACGACATGAGGGCCTGGAACGACCCGAACCACCCTGACTTCGATCGGCCTGATCCTGAAGACCCGGGCCCTCATCCCGACCCAGATGTCGCTCGGGCGCTCCTGGACAACGCCGATGAGCTTCGCGCCCTCGACAGCATCTTCGACACCATCGACGCCGCTGGTCTGGATCCGGGCGAGGTACTCGGGCGGGTGGACGCAGCACGCACGATCGACCGCGCCTCCCTGACCGGGGCGCTGAACGCGGAGCCGGGCTCCAGGGACGCCGGCCGCTCGTCACCGGCAGCACGGCTCGGCCACGCGGCCTCCGAATCCGCTTCGTCGTGGTCGTACCCCGCGCCCACCGCGCAGCCGAAGGACCGCGACGACGGCCCTCGGCTCTGACCTGCCCGACGAAGCAGGAGCTGCGATGGGCAGGGAGACAGGGCCGAACGCCGGGAACACCCACCGGCCCCAGCAGATCACTACCTGCTCCCGCACAAGACGTGGCACGCAGCGGACGCTCCGCGTCGCCGCCGGCCGGACCGGACGGGATCACGTTCTGACCCGCGACCCCAGACGAGCTCACCAGACGCACCGCACCGAGGAGGCACGGCATGGAGCAGGACATGGAACAGGACTTGGGCGAGATCGCCGGCATGGCCGCCGACGAACGCACGGCGCGGATCATCCTGGCGCTGGGCTGCGCACCAGGCGACGAGCTCGCCGCCGAGCTGGTCGCCGAGCACGGCCCGGTCAGCCTGGTGCAGCAGATCGCCAGCGGTGCGCTCCACAGCGAGACCATGCGCCTGGCCCGGTGGCGCGAGACCGTCGCGCGACGCCTGGACCTGTCGGAGATCAGCCACGTCCTGCGGCGGACACAAGAATTGGACCTGGGCACCCTGATCCCGTCCGACCCCAGCTGGCCGGCACCGGCCGGAAACGCGGCGGCCCCGCCGCTGGTGCTGTGGACGCGCGGAGATCCCTCGGTGCTGGTCGACCGGCAGCCCCGGGTCGCCCTGATCGGGTCACGGATCGGGACCCGGTACGGCACACGGGTTACCCGTGAGCTGGCGACCGAGCTCGTGCAGCGGGGTGTCACGATCGTGACCACCGGCGGTCACGGCATCGACACCACCGCGCTCCTGGGCGCCCTGTACGGAGACGGGCACGCTGTCGCGGTGCTGCCCAGGGGCCTGGACCGCCCACACCCCAGCGGCAACGCCGACGTGTTCGACCGGCTCACCACCGACGGCGGTGTCCTGGTCAGCGCCACCCCACCTGGCCGGTCCAGCAACCGGACCCGTCTCCAGGTGCGCGACCAGCTCGTGGCCACCCTGGCCGACGCGGTCGTCGTGACCGAGTCGTCCCACCACTCCCCCGTCCTGAGGATCGCCACCGCTGCCGTCCGGCTCGGCCGCCCCCTGGGCGCCGTCCCCGGAGAGATAACCAGCCCAGCCAGCGCGGGGACCAACGAGCTGCTGCGCCAGCACCTTGCGCGCATGATCACCCACGCCACAGACGCAATGAACCTGCTCACCGCCCCACGCCGGACCATCCCGCCGACAAGCACGGCCGATCGGTCCGCTGAGCGGGATCTGTCCGCGCAGCCGCCGTCGGATCACGGCGCGCCGTCGTCGCGAGCCTGGATTCCGCTCTGACTCCGGCCCCGGGCCGCAACGCCGATCCGCCTCACTCATGGAGCACACGATGAACGACAGCTTGCGGCCCGAGGCGTGGGACATGCCTGTGGTGCGGGCGCTGGACGCGATCGAGACCCTGCCCGGCCTGGAGCGCGTCGAGTTCGGCCAGTTCCGGTTCTCTGTCCCGAGTGTCAGCGGGCCGGTGCACACGGCCATGGTCCACGCCTACCGGCCCGTCACGAGTGCCCGGTTCACCGTGAAGTTCGCGGTCCGTGGCACCACATACACCGTCCGAGACCATGACGGGCAGGCGTTGACGGCCAGCGGTGTGGCCGACCTGCTCCACCTGCCGCTGGCCAGCGCCGACCGGGCCGTCACCCTGCTCAAGCGGGCACTGACCGAGTCCCTGCGGATCTACAACCGGGCCCACGCCCCGACACAGCATGGAGCGGGACGTCCCGCCCCGGCGACGGCAGGACCCTCTGAGCCGTGGCCGTTCGCCGCCCGGACGTCCACCGACGCACTGACCGGCCCCGGCCTGTGACCGCCCAACTCTCACGCGGCACGGCTTCGCCTTCGCAGGTCACCGATGCGAGTTGTCGGGGCGGGCGGGCGGTGCTTTCCATGTTTGCTCGGCGCGGTCGCGGGACTGGTCGGCGTGCCAGTGCCCGATGAGGTACCCGCCGAAGAATGCGAGCAGCGCGACCGCCGCGACCAACAGCGCGAGCATGGGCCAGTCCCAGATCACGACCGTTCCCACCCTGAGGTCGTCTGGTCCGGTTCTGCTGGCCGGGCTCGGCGCCAAGGCTGAGCCTCATGACCGGGCCGCCGGCGCGCCCGCACCCTGTCCTGTTGCACCTGCTCATCGTGCCCGCTCGCCGCCCACCGCACGAGCCGGAGCCACCGGCACTCGTCGTGCACCTGCCCGGCATGACCGACACGACCGATGCTCCCGGTCCCGGCCAGCCCTCGAACGACACCGGCGCCGCCCGCTCACACCGCCGCGCCGGGCGGCAGGATCGCGACAGTCGCGACCCGGCCCCGACGTCGCGGGAGGTGGCCGCCGCGCGGGTGCGGCTCCTGGCCCTTGACCCCGCACGGCTGGCCGACGGTCCCGACCCGGAGGGCGCGTTCATGGCGGCCACGGAGAGCGAGGACCCGTTTCCCCGATGGCCGCCCGGCCGACTGTACGACGTCGTGTTCCTGCAGGACTCCGAGGGGCACGCGGTGTGCGACCTGATCGCGGAGATCGGCGCCGAGGCCGCGGTCCAGCACCTGGCAGCGTGGGACCACGGCAGCGAGACCCGTGACGCCGCCGTGTTCCACGGGCACTACTACGACCAGCCGCCCGGTAGGGCCGGCGACCACAGCCACGACAGCGGCATGTACGTGCTCACGTGGAACGCGGCCCTGGGGCACGTAAACCTGCTGCGCCGCTTCGACCCCGCCGTCCAGTCGCCCGCGTTCTGGCCCGACCGGATCTCCCGGTTCGATCCAGAGCCCCCGACCGGTGTGGGCTCTCAGCCCCCAGCGCGCAAGAGCATCAGCCAGAACGACGGGCACGTCCCCGACTGGTGACGTCCCTGTGCTTCCACCTGCCCACAGCATGACGTTGCGCGAAGGCGTCGCCAGCAGGCTCGGCACCGGCGATGGCACGGACGAAACCCAAACGGCTCGGCTGCCACTCCACCGCACCGCCTCACACCTGACCGGAGGACACCTTCACGGCACAGCGGAAGGCTAGCCAGGCAGAAGCCCGGTAGCGGGGTCGCGGTCGGTCAGGCAATACGGCGAGCCGGCCGGGTCCCGAAGGACCGACCACCGTGGCCCATCACCCACGTGGATGGCACCGAGCTCGCGGTGACGCTCGAGTTCCAGTGCGCGGTCGGCGCAGGCAATGTCGAGGTGGGCAGAGACTGAGTCTGGCTCCGACTCGAGCCGCTGCAGCAGGATGCGCAGCGGCATCCCGATCGGCCGTACAAGGGATCGGAATTCGGGCAAGGCCGACGACGCGAGTGGCCATCCGGTCAGCGCCGTCCAGAACTCGCACTCCGCCTCCCATACCCCTGGCGGCACATCGAGCGCGATCTGGTCGACCAAGCTCCCCCACTGAGACGCTGCCGGACGCTCCATGGACCCGTGATTCGGCACGAAGCAGAACACGAAGCCTCCGGGTGATCGCATCACGACATACCCGACGTCGGCGACGACTGCCGCCCCGAGCGGCACCGCACGCGCCGCGGCAGTTGTCGGGTCGGCGACGTGCAGGTCGAGGTGAACGCGAGCCGACGCCGAACCCAGACGCTGGACCCGGAGAAAGTCAGTCCCGGTGGTCGGGATCAGAGTGGCGAACTCCGACGCCTCACCACGGTAAGGCGACTGGTCATAGCCAGTTACCGCGCGCCAAAACGCCACCACCTCGTCGAACGATCCGGTGGGTAGGTCGAGGAATGCTGTCGTCCATTCGATGCCCGCCCGCATGCGAGCGAGTCTGACAGGGAGGGACGGGACCCTTCAACGGAGTAAAGCTTGGGGCAGCTGACGACCGCGTGCCGCGTGGTCGGGTTCGACGAGATCGCGGGTGAGCACAGGACCCATCTGCTGGCGCAAACTGCCCGACCAGCCATTCTGAAACGGGCTCTAAACACGTGCCCTCGCGACGCAAGCGGTCAAGGACGTGCGCCCAGCCCTCGATCGCGTGGGTGTCGTGGATCTCGGCCCATTGGCCGCGCGAGCGGCGATCCACCCACAAGAATGTGGCCCGCGCCGGCGGGCAGGATCGCGTGGCCCGGCGTCATCTCCTTCCCGTCGAGGAAGAAGACCGACTCGTTCAGCAGGCCGCGCCAGCTTGTCCTGCCTGAGCGCGGATGGTCCCGGCAGATCACCAGGACTTCCTGCGCGAGATTGTTGACCAGCTGTCCGCGGACCACGACCTCCAGCGCCTCAGCGTCGGTCTGGGGAGGGTGAAGCCGTTTCTCGCCGGTCTCCAACCAGGTATCACACCGGCGGTACTCGAGTTGCGTCAGCAGCAACGTCGCCACGGGCACTCGCATCGCCACGCCGTCCTCGAACGCGGCCTGAGCCGCCCTGCGCCCCATGTTCAGCGACTGCCTGGCGACACGGTTCGCGTACAGCGCGCCGACCGCCGCGACCACACCTGCCAGCGCCGATGTGATCGACGCTGCCTCGTTCCAGCCCACCTTTAGCTACCCCCTCCTAGCCGACTCCCGTACGAGCACGCCGGTCGCAAGGCTTCCACGGCGCGCCGGTGGTCCCTGAGGGGATAGCCAGCACGACTGGCGTGGTGCCCCGTTCGCACCTGTCGACCCCACACCACAGGGGAGGCAGGGATGGGCAAGGACACCCGCACGCTCGAGCAGAAGGCTGCCGACCGCGAGGCCGGCGAGGCGAAGGTCGCGGCTCTGCAGGACAAGCTGGCCGGCGCGGTGCAGGAGCTGGTCACCGGCGAGGACTGGCGTGCCGCGATCGAGTTCATGGCCCGGTTCCGCGCCAGGTCGTTCGGGAACAACGTCCTGATCCGCCAGCACCATCTCGCTCTGCACGCGGCGGGGCTCGTGCCGCACCCGACCCCGACCCTCTTGGCTGGGATCAAGACGTGGAACAAGCTGGGCCGCTTCGTGATCAAGGACCAGCCCGGTGCCTTGATCTTCCGTCCGATCAAGGCCCGGATGGCCTCTCGCACCCCGGACAACGCAACCTCGTGGCGGGATCTGAAGAAGGGCGAGCACCCCAAGCCTGGTGAGGTCGTCAAGTCCCGGGTGGTCCGCATGGGCACCGCCAGGGTCTGGGATGTCAGCCAGACCCACGGCAAGCCGTTGGCCGAGCTGCCCCAGCCGCAGCTCCTACAGGGCGCGGCACCCGACGGGCTGTGGGACGGCCTGGCCCAGATCGTGGCCGAACGTGGCTTCCGGCTGCTGGACGCCCCGGACGCCGCCTACCTGGACGGCGCCAACGGGCAGACGCACTGGCTCAAGCACACCGTGCACGTGCGCCGGGACATGGACCCCGCCGCCCGCGCCAAGACACTGGCCCACGAACTTGGGCACATCGCCTTGCACTCCATCGACGACGTCGATGCGGTGGTCCACCGCGGCGTCGCAGAGGTCGAAGCCGAATCCTTCGCCCTAGCGATCGGTGCCGCGCACGGCATGCCGACCGACCAATACACCATCCCCTACGTCTCGGGCTGGGCCTCCTCGGTCCGGGGGTCCTCTCCGGTCGAAGTAGTCCAGGCCACGGCCGAACGGGTGCGCAAGGCCGCCATTGCGATCCTGGACCGCCTGGAGACCCTGCAGGTCCCCGACGGGAAGCTCCCCGCAGCTGACCAGGAACATGGACACCATCAGGGCCAGGCAGCGGCTGCTACGGCCGGGCGCACGGCATCCGTCCGCGCGCCCTGGGCCGCAGCGTCGCCCGACGACGGGTCGGCCCGGCCTGAGGCCGGCGCACAGGTTCAGGGGCCGGGGCTGTGAACGGCCGACCGGTACCGGTGACGCTGCCCCGCGCACGGTTCGAGGTCGACCCGGACGGGCACCTGGCCGTCACGGTCGACGACCGGCCCTGGCAGCCCCCTACCCAGGCCGGCGAGGTCGCACCGCAGCGCGCTGGGGCGGTTTCGCTGGGGCGCAGCGATGTCAGGTGGGCCCGGCAACAGATCGCGAACGAGCTGAACACCCCGGTGCTGGTCGAGGTGGTCGACGGCGGGCACGAGTACGCCGACATCGTCGACCCCGACAGCTACCAGCACCCGGACCCGAGCGATCGCCCGGGTGCTGGCAACCCACAGAACTCCGGGCCCGGCTCCGAGGCAACGACCGGGGGTGGGGCGGGGCGATTCGCGCCGGGTGAGCCGGTGGTGGTCACCGCGATCGTGGGCTATGCCCACGCCGACGAGCACGGCCTGGTGCATTTCCAGCTGCCGGCCGCTCTGGGTACCAGGACGCGCAACCTGCTGGTCCACGGGCAAGACTCCGGCACCACTATCCCGTTCGGCCAGCTGCCCGCCGCGCATCCGCCCACCGACATACGAGTAGCCACCCAGACCTCCGGCGGCGGTGCCGCTCCCCAATCCGCCCGCCGGGCCTTCGGGCAGCCCAGTCATGACGCGCGGCGCCGGCCCGGCCCGCGACCCGCTCCGACGCCGACGCGCGCGACATCTCAGGCGCCGGAGTCCCCTGATACCGGGATAGGTGCGCTGTGAAGGCGTCGGCGCCGTCGCGGGAGATGGGCGACGACCTGACCGACCTCGCGCTGATCGGCCTGGGTGCCCTTGTCGGCCTGTCCGTGGTGCTGCGCGCTGCGGGCACGCTCGCCGCGTGCGTCACCGGGGCGAGCCAGCCTGCCAGCGGAGCTCTGGCCGGGCTCGAAGTGCTGGCCCACCCGGCAGACCCAGGAAGCGTGCTCGGTGCCGACGGTCTGCACCCGGTCGCGTACTGGGTTGCCACTTTCCTGCTCCTGGCCGCCGCCGGCGCGGTGGCGTGGCTGATAGCGCGGGCCGTGGCCGGGATGAACCACCGGCAGGCCCGCTCGCCGCACCACACCCCCGGCACCGCTACCCGGCGCGACGTCGCGCACGCCGCGTCCCAGCGCACCCTTCTCAAGCGGTCGAAGACTCTGCGCCCCTCGCTGCGCAAGCCCACTCCGTCGCAGGTCGGGTACCAGCTCGGGACCGCGCACGGGCAGGGGGTATGGGCCTCGGTCGAGGACTCCCTCCTCGTGCTGGGACCGCCCCGGTCGGGCAAGGGCCTGCACATGGTGGTCAACGCGATCCTGGATGCACCCGGTGCCGTGGTCGCCACCTCCACCCGCCCCGACGCGCTCACCGTGACCCTCAAAGCCCGCGAACGTGTCGGACCGGTCGCCGTGTTCGATCCGCAGCACCTGGCCAAGGGTCTGCCGGCCGGGCTGCGCTGGTCGATCGTGCGCGGCTGCGAGGACCCGCTCACCGCGATGATCCGCGCCACCGGCCTGGCCTCGGCCACCGGGCTCGGTGGGGGTGGGACGGAGAACGGCGGGTTCTGGGAAGGCATGACCCGCTCCGCCCTGCAGGCCATGCTGCACGCCGCTGCCCTGGACGGCCGCACCGCAAGGGACCTGTTCGCGTGGTCCAACTCGCCGTCGGCGGCCGAGGACGCAGCGGCGATCCTGGCCTCGCACCCGGACGCTGCCACCGGGTGGGGACAGTCGCTGGAGTCCATCATCCAGGCCGACCCCCGCACCAGGGACTCGGCGTGGATGGGGGTGAAGCAGGCGCTGGCGTGCCTGGCCGACCCTCGCGTGCTGGACACCGTCTCCCCCGCACCGGACGAGTCGTTCGACCCGCAGGAGTTCCTGCGGAACAACGGGACCTTGTACTTGTTGGCGACCGGCGCCGGGTCGGTCACGTCCGGACCGCTGGTGGCTGCTTTCATCGAGGACCTGGTCGAGACCGCACGCCACCTCGCGGCCGCCTCCCCCGGCGCCCGCCTGGATCCGCCGTTACTACTGGCGCTGGACGAGATCGGGAACCTCGCGCCCTTGCCGTCCCTTCCGACGCTAATGGCGGAGGGCGGCGGCACCGGGCTGACTACGATGCCGGTGCTGCAGTCCCTGTCGCAGGCGCGGGACAAGTGGGGCGAGAACGCCGCCAACGCGATCTGGGACGCCGCGATCGTCAAGATCGTCCTGGGTGGGTCGTCGTCGCCGAAGGACCTGGCCGACTTCTCCACGCTGATCGGGGAGCGGGACGAGTTCACCGACACCCACACCCGCGGCGACCACGGCTCCCGATCCGTGCAGCGGTCGGTGCGCCGGGTGGCGATCCTGCCGCCACAAGCGATCCGCATGTTGCCGTTCGGGATCAGCCTGGTCCTGCTGCGTGCCGCCCCGCCGATCATCGCCGACCTGCGCACCTGGACCGCCCGGCCCGACGCCGCCCAGCTCACGGACGACCGCACGCAGGTCGAGACCCTCCTGCAGGCCACCGCCATTCGAGCTCGACGCGGTGGTGCTGCCGACCCCGGTTACGGCCTCCTGCCCGACGGGATTCTCGGGGAGCTCACCACACCGCACCCCGTCTCCCCACAGGACAAGCCGCCGGGCACACCGAAGCAAGTCCCGGAGCAGGCAGACGAGCCCGCAGAGGCGAAGGAGCATCCGTGATGGACGACGATGCGATCCTGTCGGTACGACGCCGGGCCGACGTCCGAGCCGTGGCTGACCACACCCAGACCGATGCGTCCGCTGCCCACGCCATGGTCGGCTTCCGGATCTGGCGCGCGCTGCGCGCCCTGGGCGCGGTCCACGGGCGGATGCTCGTCACCGGCGTCGATGCCCACGAGTTCGCGCGGCTGCCGCGCGAACGTGTCCAGGCCTGGGACAGCGACGGCATCGGGATCCTCGTGGCCGACATCCCGCCGGAAGGGCCCGGCGCTTTCGACGACGACGGTCCGGTGGAAGAATCGCTGGTCGACGAGCCGGGCAGCGTCTACGACGTCGTGATCCACAACGCGCACCTCGCGGACGTCACCTTCCACGATCCGGGTCTGCGTGAGCACCTGTTGCAGTCCCACTACCTGAACCTGCTGACCGGCCTTTCCCGGACCATCCCCGGCGGATTCCTGGTTGCGCTGATGCCCCGGGACGTCCTGGACGACCCCCGGTACGTCGTGCGGGAGGCGATCACCACTCTGGGCGACGTGCTGGGCGCCGTCCGGCTCCCGGACGGCGCGCTGCGCAACATCGCCGGCTGCGACACCCCCACGGACCTGATCCTGGTGCGACGCCGCCTGGACGACGAGACACCCATCCAGACCACGTTCCTGCAGGTCGCGCACCTTCTCCCCGCCGGTGACAGCCGCGACCACGAACACCTCAACGAGCACTTCGTCGAGTACCCCGAGCGAGTGCTCGGCACCATCGGGGCCCGGCCCATGCCCGGGGGGCCGCCTCGGCTCTCGGTCCGGGCCAGCGGACGGCCCCTGGGCGACGAGCTGAGAGGAGCGCTCCACCAGATCGTGCGCTCCGCACGACGCCGGAACCTGACAGCCGGCCCCGGGGCCCGTACGCCTGTCGACCGACCGCCGCGACAGCCCCACCAACCCGAACGTCCCCGTCCCCAGGAGCCGGATATCGGCCTCTGAGCGGCCTGGCCTGCCGAGCCGTCCGGTCACATCCAGCAGAGGTCACCCGACCACCAGGCTGACCTTGACCTGGTCGCCGGCCCTTTCCGGGCTGCAGGCGGGGTCCACGACCGCAGCGGTCTCGACCTGCCCGTGCGCCACGCAACCGGCACGGCCTGCACGACGCGGCCCGCGCACCTGTCCTACCGCAAACCCGTGCGGAAGGAGCTCCCGGTGAGCACCGCGTTCCCTGACGACAGGTCGTTCCCGCTGGGCCACCCGGCAGTCCAGGCAGACATGTGGGCCATGCACGACCACACGCACACCAGCGCGGCCGCTGCGCACGCGCTGCTGGCCGAACACGTCTGGGTCGCGCTGCGCGCCCTGGGCGTGACCGGCGGGCGGATGCTGCTGCGCGGAGTCGATCCCGAAGTGCTGGCCGGCGTCCCGGCCGACGAGCGCTCCGGGCCGCCCGTGCGGGACGGTCGGCTGCAGGCCGACATCCCACGTCCCGGGTGGCCGCATACCCGCCTGCGGCTGGTCCGATTCGAGCCTGGCTACGTGCCCGGCCGGTTCGACGTCGTGTTCCTCAACGCGTCCTTCTCCGACGTCGTCCACCACGACGGCAAGCTGCGTCACGCCAGGTGGCAGGAGCACAACCAGGACCTGCTCAGTTCGTTGGCCCACACCGCCCCGGGTGGCCTGGTCGCCGCCCTGGTCAGTGCGGACGTTATGGACGCCGCCGATCCCGGACCGAGACGAGGCATTACCCTTCTGGCCGACCTGCTCGGCGCCGCGCGCCTGCCGGGCGGGGCGCTGCGGAACGTACCCGGGTGCGACAGCCCGGTCGACCTCCTGCTGCTGCGCCGCCGCCCCGACGACCAGCCCGCAGGCGGAGCCAGGTTCGAGGCCAGCGTCCAGCTCCCGCTGGACGGCGTCCCGGTCCACCTGAACGAGTACTTCCACGACCGGATCGGCGACGTGCTCGGCCGCCCGGTCCTGCGCCCCATGCCATCGGGCCCGCCGCGGCTCACGGTCGAGCCCGACATGATCCCCCTGGCACAGGACCTGCGCACGACCCTGGCCGAGATCGTACGCAACGCCGCCGCACATGGCCTGACCGCTCGTCCCAGCACACCGCCCAGCGCAGGAACCGGCGCGCCGGGCGACGACCCAGGCGCTCCACCGCACGCCCCGGAGGCAGGCCCCGGCGATGCGCCCGGAGCCGACCTTTCGCGTCCGCCGTGCGCCGGCCAGGCCCGCCCGACGCACGGACCTCTGAGTCCGCCTCCGGTCGGGCAGGACGAACCACGCCCGCAGCTGTGAAACACAAGCCGCCCGACAGGCCGGCCACGACAAGGACCACCCGGCCAAGAAGTCGACCCGGACAACATGGAGGAGAACACCATGGACGACCACCAGGGCGACCGTCAGTCGGACGGACCGGAAGACGGCCACGAGGACGGTTTCGATCGCATCGCGATGATCATGGGCCCGCTCGACCCGGACCGGAACCTGATGGAGCGGCTGACCGCTGTGATGGACGCGAGGGGCCTGTCTGCGCACGACGGGATCTCGGCAGTCGACCAGCACTGGCAGATCGCGATCCACCTGTGGCCGGCCCTGAAGTCCATTACGCGCGCCACCGGGCGCCTCACCGGGCACTTGCTGGCCACGGGTGTGGACGCCGACATGCTGGCCGGGCGCGGCCCGCATCCCCATTACCCGCGCGACCCGCAGCGTCACCTGACGTTCCACACCCCGATCCCACCCGCCGACCGGTGGCTGCACCAGGACCTGCCGCTGCACGAGCCCGGCACGCACGCTGACCCGGGCCGGTACGACCTGGTGCTGGTCAATCTGCCCTATCACGACGTCGCCCTGTTCGACCCCGGCCGACGCGGTCGCCTGGGCACCTATCACCGGGACCTGCTTGCCGGTGCGCTGGCGCGGACCGTCCCGGGCGGGTTCACCGTCGCCCTGGTCAACCCGGTGTTCCTGGACGACCCCGATCCCGACCTGCGCCAGGCCGTGGCCGAGAAGGCCGACCTGGTCGGCGCCGTCCGCCTGCCGGGCGGCACGATGCGACCGGACAGCAACGCCCAGGGCCCGACCGACGTCCTGTTCCTGTACCACCGCCGCCCGGGCGAGTCAGGCTCCGGCATCCCGGCATCGCGCGACGTGATCAGCGACTCGAGCCGCGGGCACCTGAACGAGTACTGGCTCGACAACCCCCACCACGTGCTCGGCGTGCTGGGCGCGGCCCAGAAGAGCGGCTTCACGGTCGGCCCCGGGTTCGAGCCACTGGGCCGGTTGCTGCAGGTCGCTTTCGACCAGATCGCCACAGTCGCCATCAATGGCCTTGCGGACGGGGCGAGCACTCCACGCTCTGCCCCGCGTCCCGGCCCGGGCCGATCCCCCGGTAGACCAGCCGACCCGGCCGACGGCCCGGATCTCTAACAACCCCTCTCCCAGCGCCAGTAGCGGCGCAGCCCCTCGGGAGTGGTGCCCGAGCCACACCTCGACACCAGAAGCAGCAGCGGACGAGTGCGGCTGCTCGTCGCGCGGACGGCACACCCGGACGTCACGAGGTCCGCAGCACACACCAGCCGAGGAGGGTGTCATGACCAGGATCTACCGGTCGACATCGGCCCGGACCGGGCCACAACGCACGCACCGTCCGCGGCGCCCGCTGGTGGTGTGCGATGAGTGATCGATACGAAAAGCGGTTGGTCGCCGCCGATCTTGTCGCGATGACTGCGCACGCGCGTGCGGATGCGACCGGCGGGCACCGGTTCCTGGCCCAGGAAATCTGGCACACGGCTCAGAGCCTGGGAGTTCCGCCCGGCGGGCACGTCCTGGTCACCGGGCAGGGCTCCGCGCAGCTGGTCGGCACCGCACCTCTCGGCCGGCACGACCCAGCCTCCAGGTTGTGGGAGGGGCCGGTCCCGTGGCGGGCCCGGGTCCCGCCCCGTTGGCCCTACCCCGCCTACGCCGTGAACGCCACACCCGAACCGGCCGGGACCGGCGCCCGTGGCCCGTTCGCCGTCCAGGTCATCTCCCAGGTCGGCGTGGACGTGCACATGCGCAGCCAGTTCGCGTGGTCCTACCAGCAGCGCCGGTTCCACGAAGAGCTGGCCCAGGCTCTAGACGGTGCCAGCCCGGGCGGGCTCGTGTTCGCGCTGGCCAGCCACTCGATCCTGGACAACTCCGGCCTGGACGACTCCGACTACAACCCCTGGGACCCCGCCGGCCAGGTCGCGGACTTCCTCGGCGCCGCACGCCTGCCCTCCCACGCGCTGCGCGCCGAGGACCAGTGCGACGCCCCGGCCGACCTGATGATCTTCCGCCGCCGACCCCCCGGTTCCAGTCCTCAACCGGAGTTCGCGGTGCCGCGCGCGCGGTGGATGCCGGGCACCGGGGTCCCGGTCACCACCTACTACCGGTCACATCGCGACCACGTGCTGGGCCTGCCGATGGCCCGGACCGACCGGTGGGACCAGGAATGGCTCACCGTCCAGGACCCCCAAGAGACCTGGAAGGCCCGCCTGCCGCGGGTGCTTGACCAGATCGCCCGCATCCACGCACCAGCAGCCCGGACGGGGATCACACCTGGCATCGCCGCCCAGCCCGCGTCCAACCCCGCGCCGCATTCGGTCGCACCGGCACGGAACCGTGACCGCTCACCGCAGGCCACGGACCGGTCCCTCCCGCACCTGTAAGGCGACCGCGGGCAGCCGGAAACGCATCACCGAGCAGCAACGGATCGAGCGATCGGAACCGTCAAGCGACAGGAGCAGACTCATGAACACCACGACCACCACCAGCCCCACCTCCGGCACTACCGGGCGCCTGTCAGAGGCGGCGTTGCTTCGTGGCCTGGGTGCGGGTGACCCGGCGGCGATCGCTGACGCCTGGCAGGTCGGCCGGCACTTGTGGCCGGTCCTGCGGACGCTGGGATACCAGGCCGGGTTCGTGGGCGGGCGGGGTGCCAACAGCGACGCCCTGGCTGGTCGCCCACCTCACCTGCGACCGAGCGGCGCTCCCGCCGGGTACCGCGCCTTCGTCGCGACCATCCCCGACGCGTCAGGACACTACGACATCCAGTTGCAGCACCTTCCTGCCGACCTGCCGCGGCTGCCCGAGTACCGCGGGCAGCTCGACGTCGTGCTGCAGGACGTCCCGTTCAAGCAATGGCCCACCACAACACGCCAGACCCCAAGCCGCGCAGCAGGCACGACACCAGGCCAGGGGCAGGCCCTGGCCGATTACGGGACCGAGTACCTCACCCAGGCCATCACGCTGTCCACCAGGGGCGGGATCAGCGTCTCGCTGGTCCATCCCCAGGTCCTGGACAGTCCCGACCCCACCGGGCGCCAGGCCCTGGCACGTCAGGCCGACCTGGTCGGCGCCCTGCGCCTGCCACCCCGCGCCTCCCCTAATGGGACAGGCACCGGGGTCGACGTCGTCATGCTGCGCCGCCGATCCCACGGGACGCGCAGCACGGGACCGGGGTTTACCGATCTGTCCACGGTCCGGGTCGGCGACCGATGGGCGCGCGTCAATGAGTACTTCGCCACCCACCCCGGCAACGTCCTGGGCCGTGTCCTGCCCGGCCCCGACGCCTCGCTACTGATGGTCCCCGCCGGTGACCGGGCCGGCCTGGGACAGCAGATGCAGGACGCGTTCAAGCTGATCGGCGGCGCCGCCACCCAGCTGAAGCTGACCGCCCCAGGCCACCTGAGCACACAACCCGAACATCGCCTCGAGCCGACCACGCCCTATGATCGAGGCGGGTCCGACACCTCGCAGGCCACCATGAGCCTGTGACAGCCTGCGGGGCCGGCTGCCTGGACAGACGCGCGCCCGGTGTCGCGAGCCGGCTACCCGGCCGAGGTACGCGCACCGACCGCGTGCGCGGACGCGTGAACGGCAATGGTGCCGTCTTGGTCACGCTCGACCGTGAACCGGCGGCCCGGCCCGTCGGCCGCCGTGTGGCGCCAGACCGTCAGCCTGGCTTCGCGCAGGTACCCGTCACCCCGGTCCATGCCGCCTCTGGTGGCGGCCTCGATGTGGAGGCCAAGGGCCGCGCCGGTCCAGGCCTGAGGGCTGAGGATGGTCGTGCCGTGCTGCCGGGCACGGGCCAGCAGCCGCCGCTGCTCCGGCCCGGTCACCCGGACGCCGCCGCCGACCACGACCAGGTCGATACCACCGATGAGAGCGGCCAGGACCGCAGGAGCCTGGCCGCGCACATCCGGGACGGTGAGCATGCGCTCCAGGTCGACCCCGGCCTCGGCCAGCGCCACCACACCGAGCTCGGGCCAGCCGACCACCACGAGCCACCCGCCGTGCTGAGTGGCACCGAGCAGCCAGCCCAGCAGACCCGCCGAACCCTTCACCACCACGGCTGCTCCGGCCGGGAGCTCGCCGTCGGGTAGCAGACCGGTCAGCGGCTCCGGGTGCTGGCGAACAGGCGAGAGCCCTTCGGAACGGTGTCGCACGCCGACGCGCCGCTCCACCGAGTGCAGCGCGGTGCGCGCCGTCTCCAGCGCCGACACTCCGCCCGATTCGAACATGCGTTCGATGATACGCGGTGGTCTGAGAACTGTGCTGGCAGCGGCACCTCGGTCGAGGACACGTGAGTCCCGCCGTGCTGATGGTGCCCGGCGTGCACCTGGCCCCTGACCACGGACACCCACCGGGTGTCGAAGGACCTCACGGGGCAGGGAGCGATCATGACCAACCCCACCAGACAGAGCCCGAACACACAGAGCCCGAGCACGCAGAGCCCGAGCACGCAGAGCGCGACCACGCAGACCCAGGGCGGAGCGGTCCCGACCAGGCAGAGCCTGGAGGGCGTGTTCCTGACCGGGCTGCAGCCGGGGACCACCCGGACCGGGATCCCGGTGCTGCGGGCCACCGTGCGGGCTCAGCAGTGGCGGCTTGAGGGCGAGACGTTCACACCCGGCCAGGTCGTCACGTGCGACCTGGTCGTGTTTCACGAAGGCACCCAGCGGGCCCGGACCCGGTTCCGCCCCGGTGACGCGTTCATCGCCTCCGGGCACGTCAACAGCTTCGACATCACGCGCGACGGCGAGAAGGTGCGGTGCCACGAGTTCGTCGCCCGCCGTCTCGGGCACGACGCCGCACGCACCCGGTACAAGATCACCCGCACCCGACGCCGGCTACGCCCGGCAGGCCCCTCAAGCGCACCCGCCGGTACCGGCAGGACGTCATGAGCGCAAACCAGGACGAGATACCCGACATCCCCGGTGCCGTCCCCGGCCACGACCACCCGACCGCTGACTGTCCACCCCGAGAGGCCGGTGTCCGCGCGGACAGCACCGGATCGCCCACCCGACCAGACGACGCGGGAGCAGCGGAAGAGCTCGCCGCACTACAAGACGCCGCACTGGATGGCCCGCAAGAGACGCTGCTGCGGATGCTGGGCTGGCGCCCCGGAGACCCCCTGCCCGACCTGGAGTCCCTGGGCGACATGGTCGAGATGACCGACGAGGACGACAGCGCGAATGGTCTCGAGGACGAGACGGACGGCACGGGTCTTGCTGGCGCGGGCACCGCCGACCATCAGGGAGACAGTGTGGTGCTCGGCGGGTTCGAGCCGGCCTCGGGCGCGGGCCTGCTGCCCTCGCCTGAGCCGGAGCCGGTGGTGCCGATCAACTGGAACACCCTGGATGCCGAGCGGGCCGAGCAGGAGTGGTGGCAGCTGGACGCGTTCGTGTACTGGCTGCGCGACGCCTTCGGGCTGACACCGCAGGAGCTGCCGCCGCTGTGGCACCGGCACACCGAGCTGGTCTGGGAGCTGTCCGCGCTGCGCACCGCGTGGCTGGCCGCGCATGCTCCCGACGCCCACCCGGGCTCGCCGCTGATGTGGCTGCGGGACCTGGGCGACTCCCGGCGCCGGCTGCGGGACTGGGTACAGCGGTGCGGCACCACCCTGACCGAGGACCGGCCCACCCGCCGCACCACCTGGCCCGGCGAGCCGGCCCCGAAGAGCCCGGCCCCGGTCGCCGTCACCGACCGGGCGGCGGACTTCGCCGTGTTCGTCGCCGACGACGTCACCCGGCGCCGCCAGATCGAGGTCGAGGCCCAGGCCGAGATCGCGCAGGCCCGCGCCCACCGGATCGAGCGCCTGCGCGAAGCCTGGCACCTTCCCGGAACCCCCGCCGCCACGGCACGGGGCGGCGACCGCCACGAGTCGGACACCACGGACGAGGAAGGCGCCTCATGAACCACGAGATGAACCTCGGAGCAGAACAGCAGGAGGTCCTCGCGCAGGCCGACATCGCGGCGATGAAAGCGCACACGTACGCCGACGCCACGGACTCGCACGCACGACTCGCCGGGATCCTTTGGCCGCTGCTCCACGGTCTGGGCGCACCGGCCGGCGGCCGTGCTCTCGCGTTCGGGGCCGACCCGCAGATCATCCTGACCGGCGACCCGTCGCGCCCCGAACCGCGAGACGCCGATGGCTTTCCGGTGTATGACCGGTGGCAGGGCACCCTCACGGGCCCGCGGCCGCAGACCACCGGAAATGCGTTCCCGATCACGCGCTACCCCCTCGACCTCGCCACCTCGCGCACGTTCGACGTCGCAGTCGCCTCGATGCCGCACAACGACGTCCGCCTGCGCAGCCGCGAGGCCCGCGCGATGCGGCACCACCAATTCCACATCCAGGCCAGCGAGGCCCTGACCGGTCTCGTGCCCGGCGGGCATGCCGTGTTCCTGGTCAACCACTCCGTCCTGGACTTCCCCGACCCAGGGCGCTGGGCGCGTCTGGCAGGGATGGCTGACTTCCTCGGCGCGGTCCGGCTGCCCTCGAACGCCCTACGGGCGGCACCGGCCTGTGACGCCCCGGTGGACGTCCTGGTCCTGCGCCGCCGCCCCAGCCCGCACCCCGACCCGGACCTGCGGTTCCCCGGCGTGCAGTGGTCGCCCCAGGACGGCCTGCACGAGAGCACCTACTTCACCGAGCATCCCGAACGGGTCCTGGGGACCCGACAGGTGGGCACCGACTACTGGGGCATGAAGCAGCTGGCCGTCCACGACCCCGACCTCACCTGGCCGCGACGGCTGAAGAGCGCGTTCGGCGAGATCTCCCACCAGCACGACATGCACCGTCCCAGCGCGTCAGGCGCCAGCCCAGCCTCACCTGCCCCAACGCTCAGGCGCGGCACACCGAGGCCGCAGTACGAGCAGCCCGGCCCCGAACTGTGACCACAGAGCACCCCGATCACGAATGAACAGGAGGAAGACGCCATGGCATTCGAGGAAGACGAATTCGAGGAACCCACGGTGGAAGTCGTCCAGGCCGACCCGGACATGCTCCTGGAGGTCCTCGCCAAGAACAAGCACTACGGCACCCCGGCCACTGACGCGCACCGGAACATCGCGGCCCAGCTGTGGCCGCACCTGAAGGCCCTTGAGTACACGACCGGACGGCTTCTGGCCATCGGCTCGGACATCGATCTGCTGGCCGGCGCGCCACCCGGCTCACCTCGCGTGGCGGACTACCTCGACGGCTACGAGGTCGGCGACACCCTCGCCACCGACCTGCCCGGTGCCGGCCAGTCGCCGCACCACGGCCTGCGCCTGCGCCCGGCACTCGATGACGACATCGGCCGCGCCGACCTCGTCCTCGCCAACATCCCCCTGGCCGACACCCGGGCCCTGACGCGAGAGAACAAGATCGACGTCACTCTGGCCCACCACCAGGTCATCCGGGACACCCTGGACTGGCTGCGCCCCGGCGGGCTTCTGGTCACCCTGGCCCACCGCCAGCTCCTGGACGGCACCGACGCCCAGCCGCGCCGCTCGATCGCCCGGCACGCCGACCTGATCGCGGCCGCGCGGCTGCCCGCGTCCGCGCTGCGCAAAGCCCCCTGCTGGACAGCCCCGTCGATCTGCTCCTGCTACGACGCCGCGAACCCGGCCACGCACCGGGCGGCCTGAAGTTCATCGACCGCAGCCGAGTGCACGTCCATGACGTCCCGGACATGCTCATCAACGAGTGCTACGCCACCGCGCCCTGGGCAGCGGTGGGCAACATCGTCCCCGACCCGGTCGAACCCGACCTGACAACCGTGGCCCCGCTCGGCGGAGACTTCGGCCGTGCCCTGTCCGACGCGCTGGCGACCCACACCGATATCGCCATCGACGACAGGCTGTACGCCCAAGAAAGACCCCCGCGCTCCAACGCACCACGCCCGCCGTCGCCCGGCCACCCACCGACCGCGGGTCCCGGTCGCCCGACCCCAGGAACTCGGCCCGACCCGGACACGCCCGGGCTCTGACATCACCCGCCGCCGACTGGCCTCCACGGGAAGCCACCACCAGCGCAAACGACAGGAAGGACGACATCACCATGGATGCTCAGCACCAGCAGCTCGCCAGATACCTCGCCCACCTCCCGTACACCACCGGCTACCAGCTCGGCGACCAGCACCTCGTCATCGGCGCGCTCGACGCCGACCTACGAATCATCGCGCACAGCGCGATCGACTGGAACGACACCCCAGACGACGACCACAAAACCGCCGACAAAGTCACCACGCTCCTGGCCACCGCGCTCAAGTCGCACACCGTCGCACAGCTGATCGTGACCAGCTACGGCCCCGACGGCCCCGCCCGCTCCCAGATCCTGGCCGCCGCGCTCGAGGGCTCTTTCGACTTGCGACCCGAGCAGCTCCACGTCGAGGACGGCATCGGACGTATCCGCGACACTACGACCGGCCGATGGGGACCCGGGGTCCGCGTGGCCGACGCGGCACCACAAGCCGAGGTACTCGGCCTCCCCGCACCCGCAGCCTCGCGCGACGCGCTCGTGGAATCCGTCGCCCCGCTCTCCAGCCCACTGTTCGAACCCCTCGACGTCGACAGAGCCGCCTCCATGCGTGACCACCCGCCCCGGCTGCGCGCAGACATCGCACTTCGAGCCCTGGACACCCTTGCGGCCGGCCAGGTCGACGATCCCCAACAAATGCGCGTACTGGCTCACCTGATCACAGCCGATCTCTCCACACGCGACGCCGTGCTGGGGCACGTCGTCAGCGGAGGCGAGGACCTCATGGATGCGCGATCCAGCGCCCTGGTACGCACCTTCCGCGCCGCACCATTCGATCAGCAACCTCAGCTGGCCAGTACAGCTGCGGCCGCCACCTACCTGGCCGCCTGGCACGCCCCGGTCGTCCAAGGTCTGCTCCGACACACCGACAAGACCGACGGCCTCGGCCAGTTCGTAGGCCGAACAGTACGGCTGGGGCTAGACCCACGGCCCGCACGGCCGGGGATAGTCGAAGCCGCCCAGAAGACCCTCGACGAAGCAGAGGAACTCTGGGGCATGCGTCAGACCGACCAGCGCCCCGCGGCCGCTACGACGGCGCCGGCGCCGGCGACAGCCACGCGGCCGCCGCTCCCACCGACACGTCGCACGGGCACACCGCCCCCAGATCAACACACGAGCGCACACGAGCTGTAGGCAACTCCGAGGCGTACGCCGGTACGGGTCTGGTCAGGCCAGACAACGCCCTTCGGGCAATCCCCTGATCAGTAGAGACTTGATTGGGTCTGGCACTCCACCATCGCCGACACGGTGCTCTGGTCGCGCACGAATCGCCGAGGCGGTCTTTGGTACGGCCGACACGCAGACGAGTGGTCTGGAGTAATCGTCGCTCCGCCAGGGTGCGCGGGCCTGACGGTGCATCGGCGACCTAGCGGTTGGGCTCGCACTTGCCACATCGTGGCCGGTACACCTTCCCGACCCGGCCAGGCCGGCAAGCCGTCAAGGAAGGAGCACCACGATGCCCGGCAACGAGCACACAGATCCGACCGGCCCCGACGCGAACCTCGACCATCGCCGCGACGCGGCGAGCGTAAGGCAACCGAAGAAGACCGCGCTCAGCCCACGTAGCAGCAGCCATCCCATCCGCTCGACGCCGGGAAGGCACGTCGTGGTGAGCACAGAAAGGATTGCTTCAGAGATTGTCCCGATGCGCTCGAGCCGATCAGCCCCGAACATCGAGCTCACTCGACGCCCGTGCCCGACGGCGGAGAGCGTCGCACGAGTCGTTCCGGAATGCGCGTACCAGGCGTTCCAGGCCGGTTGGCGCGCTGGCAGTCAGCATCGCGCCACCCAGCCCATGACCTCGGCGGTGGCTGAGGATATCGCCGCATTGCTGGACTCACCGTCGGTCGTCAACGCCGTCATTCGACGGGGATGAGCGTCAACCGTTCCTCAACGGGTCCCCGTCCCGGTGCCGCATCGATCCGGCGGATCATCCGCCGCAGGTATGCGCGTTTCTCCATGATCGTCAGCCCCTCCCACATGGCAATCAGGTCGGGTCCGTTCGCGATCGGCAACTCGTCAAGCTCCACAGCATCGACCCGTTGCTGCAGGGAGTCGACCCGAGCCTGCGCGTCCTCGATCAAACCAAGAAGGACGGTCACCATGGAGCCCCGGTACCGCGCCGTCCCCTGCTTGGAAAGCAGGGTGTCTCTCTCGGCGGTCGCGTCGTCGAGCTGGGCCAACAGCTCCCGCACGCCGTCGTTTGAGTGGACCGCTCGGCGTCGGGCACGCGCTTCCGCGAGCGCGTCGTCAGTGACTTGGGCGAAGAACCAACCCAGGACGAAGGCCTCGGTTTTTCGAGCGTCGATGTAGCAACCCGCGGTGCAGGCTCCAGGTCCATACCTCCGATTGGCACTACAGATATAGGCGAAGACTTCAGTCCGCTCTCCTCGTGCGTTGCGGCGGGACTTGTGGTGGCCGTACAGCCGCTCTCCGCACGGGCAGTAGATCAGTCCCGTCAGGAGCCATGCGTACGTGCCCCATGGCCTCCGGCTCTGGCTTGTCTTGGCCTGCTCAAGAAGCCGCCGTACCCTCAGCCACGTCGGCCGGTCGCACACTGGCTCTTGCGAGATAACGGGCTCGCCGTCGGAGTCACGTGCGATGTAGTCAAGTAGATCAATCTTCACGCCACGCTGGTGTTCAGGAACTTGCCGCATTCGATAGCCGATCATCCGTGGCGAGACCAGCGCACGGTAGATCGTAGCTTCGTACACCAACCTGCCAGCGGCCGTCGTGATCCCGTGCCGCTCTCTCCAGTAAGCGGCGATCTGCCTCAGGCTCTTGCCGGCCAAGACCAAGTCCACGGCGTCCTTCAATGCGACATGTTCGACGGGGTGCGGTATCAGACGGACACCGGTGCGGCCGAAGTCGTCGGTCACGCGCGGTCCGGCCATCCATCCGAGTGGCACAGCTCCACCGTGATGAAAGCCCGCTTCGGCCAGGTGCCGCTTCGCTGCCAGTTGGCGTTCGCTCATAGAGTCCGTTTCGACCTCGGCAAGCAACGCCTTGAGTCCAGTGACCAATTTGGCACCTGCCGTGGCCGTGTTCAGCTCGTCGGCGGAATCCTGGTGAGACACCAGGTAAACGCCGGAACGTTGGCATTCCCCGATCCACTCGATGCACTTCGCCGCCACACGGTTCGTACGGTCGAGCTTCCAGAAAGCGATGGCTCGGACCATTCCGGAACCGATGTCGGCATTGAGCTGCTGCCAACCCTTCCGTGTCCTCGCCGCTGACGTGCTGGCTGAGTCGTTGTCGATGTACTCGCCCATAACTGTCCAGCCGCCCTCGGCAGCGAGCTTCCGAATCAGGTCGATCCGCTGACGTTCGATCGCATCTGCCTTGTCCTTGTGGTACTTCGACAACCGCAGATACAGGTAGATCGGCCTGGTTCCGTCGACAGGAGACTCTGGCCCGGTCCGCGTGAACGCCGGGTACACCACGCTCCGCTTTGCTCTACCTGGCCGTGGATTCGGGTGTGGTAGCTGCGACTGGGTTGCCATGAAAGCTCCTCCTTCGATGAGAAGGTGTGCTTTCGATTGCTGGACTCATCCAAGAACAGGATGCCGCGGTGCGCCCGCGACACCGCTCCCGGCCGCGCTACGCCGGACCCGCCGCCGACCACCGCGGCCTGGGTCGCCGTGTGGTGCGGGTCCTCGAACGGCGGACGGCGGATCAGTCCCCCGCCCGGGTCGAAGGTGCCCGCGACCGAGTGCACGGCGGTGACCTCGACGGCCTCCCGGTCGGTGAGGTCCGGGAGGATGCCGGGCAGGCGGGAGGCCAGCATCGTCTTGCCGGCGCCCGGCGGGCCGACGAGCAGCAGGTGGTGGCCGCCTGCCGCCGCTACCTCGAGCGCCGCGCGCGGACGGTCCTGCCCCACGACGTCCGCCAGGTCGCCCGGAAGGCGCGCGGACAGCGCCGGGCGGGCCGGCTGCACGGCCACCACCTCGCGCACGAGCTCGGGCGGCCCGCCGTGCAGCGCCACCACCTCGGCCAGGCTTGCCGCGCCGACGACCCGGGCTCCGGGCACCAGCCGCGCCTCGTCGAGGTCCCCCGCCGCCACCACGACGTCCGGGTACCCGGCGTCCACGGCCGCCGCGACGGCCGGCAGCACGCCGCGCACCGGCTGGACGCGCCCGTCGAGCCCCAGCTCGCCCAGGTGCACCACCCGGTCCAGGCCCACCCGGCTCAGGCCGGCGGACGACGGCCCCTCGGCCCCCGCGAGGATCGCCACCGCTATCGCCAGGTCGTACGCGCTCCCCTGCTTGCGCAGCGACGCCGGCGAAAGGTTCACGGTGATCTTCTTGACGGGCCACGGCAGCCCCGTGGAGGTCACCGCCGCCCGCACCCGGTCGCGGGACTCGCTCAGGGCGGCGTCCGGCAGCCCCACCAGCGTGAACCCGGGGACCGACGCCGCGAGGTGCGCCTGCACCTCCACCACGTGCCCCTGCATCCCGACGAGCGATACCGCCCGCGTGGTCGCGATGCCCATCAGGCCACCGACTCGAGGTGCTCGACGACGGCGCGCCCCTGCTCCTGCAGCGTCACCGCGACCACGTCGATCCGGATCGCCCCGAAGCTCGTGCGCTGGTCCGGCAGCACCGGCACCGGGCTGCCGGGCATCGCCTCCTCGGCCAGCCGCGCCGCGGCGAGCCGTTCCCGGAACGCGGTGAGCCACTGCCCCGTCAGCCGTTTGATGCGGGCCAGCTTGCGTGGCGTCACCGCCTCCGCCGGATGCCCGAACCCCAGGCCCGACCGCGTCTTGACCTCGACCACGACGAGCACGTCGCCGTCGAGCGCGACGATGTCGAGCTCCCCGTCCTTGCCGCGCCAGTTGGTGTCGAGCACCTCCCAGCCACGCTCCGCCACGTGCCGCAGTGCAACCCGCTCGCCGTACCGGCCCACGCCGTCCTTCTTCGCCATCGCGTCCACCTCCGTGACCAGCCTTGGTCACGAAAAGGCCGCCCGACGGCGCCGCGGGCTCACCTGTGCACAGATCGACGATCCACAGGTCCGAGGTAGTGCCAGGACGGTTGGAATCCCGTCAGGAGGGTCTGTGCCGGTTCCCGACGAGTTTCAGTGGCCCAGCGAGTTTCAGTAGGCCCGCGTCAGAGCGCGAGCTCCGCCTTCGCCAGCTCCTCGACGTTCACGTCCTTGAACGTCACGACGCGCACCGACTTCACGAAGCGCGCCGAGCGGTAGACGTCCCACACCCAGGCGTCGCCGAGCCGCAGCTCGAAGTACACCTCGCCGGCGGCGGACCGCACCTGCAGGTCCACCTGGTTGGCCAGGTAGAACCGGCGTTCGGTCTCCACCACGTAGGAAAACAGGCCCACCACGTCGCGGTACTCGCGATAGAGCGCGAGCTCCATCTCCGTCTCGTAGTTCTCGAGGTCTTCGGCGCTCACGACGACATCATCCCACCGACGCCGCGGTTCCGGGCAGGTTCCAGGATCTGCGGTGCTGCGGCGACGGTCCATGCAGCCCGAGGGCGTCCATGTGTGCCCTCGCGCTGTAGCCCTTGTTCTGGTCCCAGGCGTACTCGGGATGCCGCTGCGCCAGCTCGACCAGGATCGCGTCGCGCTCCACCTTGGCCAGCACGCTGGCGGCGGCCACCGACGTGCAGGTCATGTCGGCCTTGATGAGAGTCCGCACGGCCGGGGCCGGGACGCCGTCGTCCAGGGCGTCCGTCGCCGCGAACAGGTCGAGCGACGGCGCGGAGAGCCAGTCGTGCTTACCGTCCAGCACGACGACGTCGACGTCGCCGCACACGAGCCGCACCTGCGCGAGCGCGCGCCGTCCGGCCTTCCTCAGCGCCGCGATGATCCCGATCTCGTCGATCTCGGCCGGACCCGCGTGTCCCACGCCCCAGGCCACCGCCCAGCGCCGCACGGCCGGCGCGATAGCCTCGCGCGCGTTCGGCGTCAGCAGCTTCGAGTCGGCGACGCCCTTCGGCCCGGTGCGGGTGGCGGCGTCGACCACCACGACGCCCACGCTGACCGGACCCGCGAGGGCGCCACGGCCGACCTCGTCCATGCCCGCCACGAGGCGGGCACCGGAGGCGAGGAGCGCCCGTTCCTGTCGCAGCGTGGGCACCGTGCGCACCGCCTACTCCCCCGCTGGAGGAGCGTCGGGGACGGCGCTGAAGACGTCGTCGGGGCGGCTCTGCCAGTCCAGCCGGTTCAGCGGCCACACGGTGGCGAACGCCGTCCCCACCACGTTCTCGACGGGCACGAACCCGCCGCCCGGCTTACCGCGGTTGTAGCGCGAGTCCATCGAGTCCTGACGGTTGTCGCCCATCACCCAGAGCATGTCCTCGGGCACGGTGACGTCGAACGGGTCCTGGCTCGGGATCGATCCCGGCTTGATGTAGCTCGTCTCGTCGATGGGCGTGCCGTTCACCGACACGCGCCCGTCGGCGTCGCAGCAGACGACCTTGTCGCCGGGCAGGCCGATCAGGCGCTTGATGAGGTGGTCGCCGGTGTCCTGCGGCAGCAGGCCCACCGTGGTCAGGAACGACACAGCGGCGTCGCCGACCGGGCCGCGCTCCGGCGGGACGTACGGCGGCAGCCAGCCGCCCGGGTCCACGAAGACGACGATGTCCCCGTGCTCCAGGTCGAACGGTCCCGGCGTCAGGCGCGACGCCATGACGCGGTCACCCTCGGTCAGCGTGTCCTCCATGGACGCGCTCGGGATGTAGAACGGCTGCACCAGCAGCGTCTTGATGAGCCACGACAGGATCAGCGCGCTGACGACGATGATCCCGATCTCCTTGAGCATCCCGAGCAGGCCCGACTGCTGCTTGCGCGGCTCACGACCGTGCGCTGCCCCACCCCGACGATGCGCCCCGCTGTTCTCCCACGGATCTGCTGCGCTCAAGGGCGTCCCATCGATAGGGGTGGGCGGTGCCACCCGGTCGAAACTCGTCACGAGGTAACTCTGTCACCTCGACGCGTCCCCGGCGAAATGGTCTCGCCGGTGAACACGGACCCCGCCGGATATCACCACAGACCGGGGCAGGTACGACGTCGGCCGCCACCCCCGAACAGAGGATGACGGCCGGCGCCGGTGTGCGTGCTGGAACGCGTCAGGCGTCGCGCTTCTCGCGGATCTTCGCCTTCTTGCCGCGCAGCTCGCGCAGGTAGTACAGCTTCGCGCGACGGACGTCACCGCGGGTGACGACCTCGATCGACTCGATGGTCGGCGCGTGCAGCGGGAACTTGCGCTCCACGCCCACACCGAAGCTGACCTTGCGGACGGCGAACGTCTCGCCGATCCCGCCGCCGTGGCGGGAGATGACGACGCCCTGGAACGCCTGGATACGAGAGCGGTTGCCCTCGACGACCTTGACGTTGACCTTGACCGTGTCGCCGGCGCGGAACGCCGGGATGTCGGACCGCAGCGAGGCGGAATCGATCATGTCGAGCTTCTGCATTGTTCTCTCCGGGCCTGCCACAGGTCAGGCGCGAATATCGTGGGCCCCGCCTCGGCCGGCTAGGCCGTCAGGGTCCCGGAAGGATGATGAGGATCGCGGTGCGGCTCGACCCGGTCGGGGGCGGTTACCCGCCCCGGTCGTCCCCTGTGGCAGAGACCTGACCGGTGACGCACCGAGGGGTAATTCTGCCACACGAACGGGGAGACCGGCGCCCCGGGCGGGGTGTGACGTCGGGCGCGGGCCGCACGCCCGACAGCCTCAGGCCCGCGTCAGCCCGCCGTCGCCCGCCGGGCCGGGCACCCAGCCGAGCTCCGCAAGCAGCGCCAGGTCGTGCTTGTCCAGGCTCGCAACGGAGAGCGCGGCGATCATGTCGGGCCGCAGCCGCGCCGTCCGCTCCAGCGCGCGGTCCCGGCGCCAGCGCTCGATCCTCGCGTGGTGCCCCGAGAGCAGCACCTCCGGGATCTCGAGGTCCGCCCACGACGGCGGCTTCGTGTACACCGGGTACTCCAGCAGCCCCGCGGCCCCGTGCGACTCCTCGACCAGGGAGTCCGGGTTGCCGACCATCCCGGGGATCAGCCGGGCGACGGCCTCGATCATGACGAGCGAGGCGACCTCGCCGCCGTTGAGCACGTAGTCGCCGATCGACAGCTCCCGCACCGTGACGCCGGCGTCCCGGTAGTGCTCGGCGACCCGCGCGTCGATGCCCTCGTACCGGCCGCAGGCGAACACGAGCTGCTCGGCCGACGCCAGCTCCTCGGCGTGCCGCTGCGTGAACACCTCGCCCGACGGCGTCGGGACGATCAGCTGGGCGCCGGGCGCGAGGACGTCGTCCAGGGCCGTGCCCCACACGTCCGGCCGCATGACCATGCCGGCTCCCCCGCCGAACGGGGTGTCGTCCACGGTGCGGTGCCGGTCGGTGGTCCAGTCGCGCAGGTCGTGCACGCGCAGGTCCAGCAGGCCGCGCTGGCGCGCCTTGCCGACCAGCGACAGGTCCAGCACGGACAGGTAGTCCGGGAAGATCGAGACGACGTCGACGCGCACGTCAGTCGTCTTCCCGGTCGACGACGGCGGCGTCGGCGTCGCGGGCCAGCAGCCCGCCGGGCGGGGTCAGCACCACGCGACCGCCCGCGATGTCGACCACGGGCACTATCGCCATGACGAACGGGACCAGCGTGCGGGCGGTGCCGCCGTCGGGCAGGGTCTCCTCGATCAGCAGCGCCTCGTGGGCGGGCTGGTACTCCAGCGTGACGACCGTGCCCACGACCGTACCGTCGGCGAGCTCGGCACGCAGGCCCTCGAGCTCGTGCGGGTACCAGGCGTCCTCCTCGTCGGAGTCGCCCGCCTCGACGACGAGCTCGGTGCCGCGCAGTTCCTCCGCCGCGGTCCGGCCGGTGATCTCGGCGAACGTGACCAGCCACCGCCCCTGGTGCTCGCGCGAGTGCGTCACGGTCAGCGGGCCGGCGTCGGCCGGGACGGTCTCGAGCCGCTCGCCCACCGCGAGCCGGGTCTCCGGATCGTCCGTCCGCAGGTCCAGGGCTACCTCGCCCTTGAGCCCGTGCGCCTTGCTGACGCGGGCCACGGTGAGCTGCATGTCTCTCCTCGAAGATGAAGATGTCAGGGTCTCGACAAGCTCGACCGGCGGATCTGAGATGAGCAAGGCCCGGTCCGAGTTCGGACCGGGCCTCGTCGTCGTGCAGAGCGGGCGAACGCTCAGCGCCGGTCGACGTCCACGACGTCGACCCGCACCGGGCCCCCGGTGGCGAGCGCACCGATCACGGTGCGCAGAGCGCGAGCCGTGCGACCACCTCGGCCGATGACTCGGCCCAGGTCGTCGGGGTGCACGCGGACCTCGAGCAGGTCACCACGGCGCAGCGTCTTCGCGGAGACGCGAACGTCGTCCGGGTTGTCCACGATGCCGCGCACCAGGTGCTCGAGGGCCTCCGGAAGCATCAGGCCTCGTCGCCCTCGGCCGGCGCAGCCGGAGCCTCGGCGGCGGCGGCGGCAGCCTTCTCGGCAGCCTTGGCCTTGGCCTTCTCGGCATCGGCGTTGACGGCCTCGATGGCGGAGGCCGCGCCGGCCTTCTCGCCCTTGACCCGCAGGGTGCCCTCGGCGCCCGGCAGGCCCTTGAACTTCTGCCAGTCACCGGTCACCTTGAGGAGAGCGGCGACCTGCTCGGTCGGCTGCGCGCCGACGCCGAGCCAGTACTGTGCGCGCTCCGACTTGATCTCGATGAGCGACGGCTCCTCGGTCGGGTGGTACTTGCCGATCTCCTCGATCGCACGGCCGTCGCGCTTGGTGCGCGAGTCCATGACGACGACGCGGTAGTACGGGGCCCGGATCTTGCCGAGGCGCTTGAGACGAATCTTGACAGCCACGAAGTGGTCTCTCCTGGTTTCTGATGGGGTGGTCCGAGCACCGCGACGTGGGGTGAAGCAGTGTGGAGGACCGAGACGCGGCCTGGCCGGGTGAGAGGGGCCCGGGCACGCCGAGTACCTGCACATTGTGCCAGACGGCGGGAGGCGCCACCAACCGCGTGTGCGTCACACCTCAGGGGGTCGGGTAGACGATGCCGCGGAGGATCACTGCCGTGGGGTGGCGCAGGACCTCGACGTCCTCGCGCGGGTCCGCCGGGTACACCACGAGGTCGGCGCTGGATCCCTCCACCACGGCCCCGAAACCGAGGTAGTCGCGGGCTCGCCACGAGGCCATCGCCACGACCTCGGCCGCCGGGATGCCTGCCGCGACGAGCTCGGCGCACTCGTCGGCGATCCGGCCGTGCGAGATCGTCCCACCCGCGTCGGTGCCGACCAGGAGCTGCACGCCCGCCTCGTGCAGGTCGCGCACC
The DNA here is from genome assembly GCF_042670845.1 of Promicromonospora sp. NPDC057138. Lineage (NCBI taxonomy): Bacteria > Bacillati > Actinomycetota > Actinomycetes > Micrococcales > Promicromonosporaceae > Promicromonospora > Promicromonospora sp. NPDC057138. Next base: position 194,276 of record NZ_JBHUUX010000004.1, read on the forward strand.
TGCTGGTACCGGCGCGCGTGCATGGCGCGCATCCGTTCCGCGTAGACGGGGTACTTGCTGTCGGCCTGTGCCGCGATGCTCTCGAACTGCCCGACCTGCAGCAGGGTGGGCGTGACGGCGATGCCGCGCTCGGCGGCCTCGGCCATGTGGTCGGCGGTCATGCCGGTGCCGTGCTCGATGCAGTCGACGCCGGCGGCCAGCAGCCCGTCGATGGTCTCGGTGGCGAACGCGTGCACCGTGACGCGAGCGGCCTCGGCGTGCGCGACGGCCACCGCCTCGGCGAGCACGTCGTCGGGCCACAGGGGCCGCAGGTCGCCGTCGGCCCCGAGCGTGCGGTCGATCCAGTCGCCCACGAGCTTGACCCAGCCGTCGCCGCGGCGGGCCTGCGTGCGCACGGCCTCCGGGAGCAGCTCCGGGGACTCGAGCTCGAGCCCGTAGTTGCGCAGGTACCGCTTGGGCAGGGCCAGGTGCATGCCCGCCCGGAGCAGGTGCGGCAGGTCGCCGCGCCGGTGCACCCAGGCGGTGTCCAGCGGCGATCCGGCGTCGCGGATCAGCAGCACTCCGGCGTCGCGGTCCGCCACAGCCTGCTTCTCGGCCTCGTCGTCGGGCACCGCGCCGTCGGCGGCGAGCCCGATGTGGCAGTGCACGTCGACCAGGCCGGGTACCGCCCAGCCCTCCAGCACCCGCATGTTCGTGCCCTGCGCCGACGGGCGGGTCAGGCTGACGCGGCCGCCGCGGATCCAGAGCTCCTCGGCCTCGCGATCGTCACCCAGCAGGATGCGCCCACGGATCGCCGCGGTCGGACCTTCCAGCGCAGACATGCGGCTCCTTCGTTCTCCCCGGTTCACCTGTGGACACGCCCTGCCCCGCACCGCTGCCCGCCCACCTTCGCACGCCGGAGCGACCCTCCGGGGCCGTCACCACCACCCCCGCCCGACGGCGGTACCACCCAGCCGTCACCGGCCCAGGAACTTCTCCAGGCCGGGCGGCAGCTCGAGGTTGCTCAGGTCGGGCGCCTCGTCCTTCTTCGGGGCGACGCCGAACGACGAGCCCGCCGGCGCGGACGGCGCGGCAGCGGGGCCGCCGCCGAGCGCGCGCTGCATGGCTTCCTTCTCCTGCTGGGCGCGCTTGGCCGGGTTCCCGGACTTGCCCTTCTTGCCCTTCTTCGGGGGCGCCGTCTTGCCGCGGGACTTCTTGCCCATGCCCATGCCGGGGCCGCCGGGCATCGCGGGCATCCCGTTCGGGCCCAAGCCACCGCCCTTGGCCATCTGGCGCATCATCTTCTGGGCGTTCTCGAACCGCTCCAGGAGCTGGTTGATCGCCGTCGTCGTGGTGCCGGAACCCTTGGCGATGCGGGCGCGGCGTGAGCCGTTGATGATCTTCGGGTTGTCGCGCTCGGCCGGCGTCATCGAGCGGATGATCGCCTCGATGCGCCCCACCTCGCGCTCATCGAACTGGTCGATCTGGTCGCGCATCTGGGCCATGCCCGGCAGCATGCCGAGCATCTTCTTCATCGAGCCCATGTTCTTCAGCTGCTGCATCTGCCCGAGGAAGTCCGCGAGCGTGAAGTCCTCGCCGCTGGCGACCTTGGCCGCCATCTTCTCGGCCTCGCCGGCGTCGAACGCCTTCTCGGCCTGCTCGATCAGGGTGAGCACGTCACCCATGTCGAGGATGCGGCTCGCCATGCGGTCGGGGTGGAAGACCTCGAAGTCGTCAAGCTTCTCGCCCGTGGACGCGAACATGATGGGCCGGCCGGTCACTTTGGCGACCGACAGGGCGGCGCCACCGCGCGCGTCGCCGTCCAGCTTCGAGAGCACGACGCCGGTGAAGTCGACGCCGTCCGCGAAGGCCTTGGCGGTGTTCACCGCGTCCTGGCCGATCATCGCGTCGATGACGAACAGGACCTCGTCCGGGTTCACGGCGTCGCGGATGTCCGAGGCCTGCTTCATCAGCACCTCGTCGATGCCGAGGCGGCCCGCGGTGTCCACGATCACGACGTCGTGCTGGCGTTCCCTGGCGTAGGCGACGCCGTCCCGGGCGACGCCCACCGGGTCGCCGATCAGGGGCGCGTCGGCCGCGGGGTCGTCGGCCTCCGACGTGTTGCCCGGGTGCGGCGCGAACACCGGCACGCCGGCGCGCTCGGCCACCACGGCGAGCTGGGTCACGGCGTTCGGCCGCTGGAGGTCGGCGGCGACCAGCACCGGCGTGTGGCCCTGCCCCTTCAGCGCGTGCGCGAGCTTGCCCGCCAGCGTGGTCTTACCGGCACCCTGCAGACCCGCGAGCATGATCACGGTGGGCGGCGTCTTGGCCAGCGTGAGCGGGCGCGTGGCCCCGCCGAGGATGTCGACGAGCTCCTCGTTGACGATCTTGACGACCTGCTGGGCCGGGTTCAGCGCACCGGAGACCTCCGACGACAGCGCACGCTCGCGCACCGCGGCGGTGAACTCGCGCACCACGGGTACCGCGACGTCGGCGTCGAGGAGGGCGCGGCGGATCTCCCGCACGGTCGCGTCGATGTCCGCCTCGGAGAGACGGCCCCGCGTGCGCAGGTTCTTGAACGTCGAGGTAAGCCGGTCGGACAGGGAATTGAACACGGGCACAGCCTAATCGACCACGCCAGCCCTCGTTCATCCGGCCAGCATGCGGTGGGCCCGCTCCGTGAGCCCGTCCACGAGCTGGGCCCGCCACTCGGTCCACGACTTCGGCCCGAGCGACGTCGTGTCCGCCTCCGTCAGGGCGCGCAGCACGTCGAGCAGGTCGCTGCGATGGTCCACGGCCTCCAGCAGCGTCGTCAGGGTGTCCGGGTCATCGGGGTCGGACCTCGTGGCCAGGTCCGCGAGCGTGAGGTGGTGCCGCACGAGCCGCGTGACGTCGTCGGCCACCTCGGGCGCGAAACCCGCGCGGGTCAGGATGCCCGGCACCAGCCGGGCGCCCTCCACCGAGTGGTCGGCCGCGCCGCGCACCTTGCCGATGTCGTGCAGGAGCGCGGAGAGCAGCAGGAGGTCGCCGGCCGCCACTCCCCCGCGCTGCCCGGCACCGGGGGCGAGCTCCGGCAGCCGACGGCGCAGCCGGGAGGCCACGGCGGCCGTCTCGACGAGGTGCCGGTCCACGGTGTGCCGGTGGATCGCCGCGCGCTGCGGCCGGTTGCGCACGTCGGCCCACTCGGGGAACCACGAGGTGACCACCCCGGCGAGGTCGAGCGCCTCCCAGACCGGGATCTGCGCCGGCCCCGCGGCGAGCAGCGCGAGCAGGCTCTCGCGGGCGGCCGGCGGCCACGGCTCGGGCAGGGGCGGGCACTGCTCCAGGCTCTGGATGGTCACGGGCGACAGCACGAGCCCGGTCCGGGCGGCCGTCGCGGCTGCCCGCAGGGGCAGCAGCGGGTCCGACGCCGGGCGCGTGCCGACGCCGAGCACGAGCTCGCCGTCGTGCTCCACCAGGCCGTCGCCCACCGAGCGCAGGCGCGGCGGCGTGCGCCGTCCGCGGACCATCATCGGCTTGCCCACGCCCACCGGGCGGGACAGGGCCTGCCGGGCCCGGCGGACAGTCATGTCGAGCGCGTAGGAGATGACCCGGCCCGACTCCGCGAGGCTCGCCAGCAGCTCGTCGCCGTCGTCGTACCCGGTGAGCTCGGCCACGTCCTCCAGGTCGGCCAGCAGGAGGCGGCTGGTCCGCCGCCGCGTGACCACCTGCAGGGTGTCGCGGACGTCGAGCAGGTGCGTGTAGGCGGCGTCGACCGCGCCGTGCGGGCGGTCGGTGAGCCAGGTGGCAGCCAGTGCGGAGAGCAGGATCGCGTCCCGCATGCCGCCGCGCGCCTCCTTGAGGTCGGGCTCGATGAGGTAGGCCAGCTCCCCCGCGCGCTGCGCGCGCTCGCGCGTGGAGGTGATCAGCTCGGGCAGGCGCCGCCGTGCGGCGGCGCGCCAGTCCGTCAGCACGGCGGACGCCGCCCGGTGCACGACGACGGCGTCGCCCGCCACCGCCTGCACGCTCAGCCAGCCGATCACCGCCGGGAGGTCGCTCGCCGCCACCTGCCGGGACTGGCTCAGCGACCGCACCGCGTGGTCGATGTCGACGCCCGAGTCCCACAGCGGGTACCAGAGCCGCTCGGCCACCTGCTGCAGATCGTCCGCGCCGTGGGTGCGGCCGTCGTGCACCAGGACGAGGTCGAGGTCGCTCAGCGGGCCGAGCTCGCCCCGGCCCAGGCTGCCGACGGCCGCCAGGGCGATGCCCGACGGGTCGACGTCCTTGGTCGCCTCCGCGAACAGGGCGCCGAGGCGCTCGGTGACCCGCTGCCCGACGGCGGACCGCCGGGCCAGGCCCGAGCGCCCCGGACCCGTCAGGTCTGCGGCAATGATCAGGAGTTCGTCGCGGAGGCCCCGCACCCCAGCAGTGGGGTGCGGGGCCTCCGCCTGCTCCCGGGCGCCCCCAGGCACCGGGTCAGTTGTCATACGTCGTCGAGGGCTCCCGGTCAGAGGGCCGCGTCGCCGTGCTCGCCGGTGCGCACACGGGCCACGTCGTCGACCGGCACGACCCACACCTTGCCGTCACCGATCTTGCCGGTCTGGGCGGCGCCGACGATCGCGTCGGTCACCGCGGTGACGTCGGCGTCGGTGACGAGCACCTCGATGCGGACCTTCGGCACCAGGTCGACGGTGTACTCGGCGCCGCGGTAGACCTCGGTGTGGCCCTTCTGTCGGCCGTAGCCGCTGGCCTCGCTCACGGTCATACCGCGAACCCCCGCACCCTCCAACGCCGTTTTCACGTCGTCGAGACGGTGGGGCTGGATGACACCCGTGACGAGCTTCATGCGCGTACCTCCTTCAGAGTCGGATGCTGCACCGCGATCACGGTCAGCGCACCTCGGTGATCGTAGAGCCGGTGGCTGCCTCGTACGCCGTCTCGCCGTGGACGGCGAGGTCGATGCCGCTGACCTCGGCCTCCTCGGAGATGCGCCAGCCCATGATGGCCTTGAGGACGTACGCGATGATCGCGGTCATGACGAAGCTGAACACGACGGCGATCAGCGCGGCGATGATCTGGGTGATGAGCTGAGTGCCGCCGCCGCCGTAGAAGAGGCCGTTGAGCGCGCCCTCCGGGTACCAGGTGCCGTACTTCGCGACGGCAGCCTCGTCGCCGGTGGCGAAGAAACCGATGAGCACGGTGCCGACGACGCCACCCACCAGGTGCACGCCGACGACGTCGAGCGAGTCGTCGTAGCCGAACTTGTACTTCAGGCCGACGGCGAGGGCGCACAGGACGCCGGCCACGAGGCCGATCACGATCGAGCCGTAGGTGTCGACAGCCGCAGCGGCCGGGGTGATGGCGACCAGTCCGGCGACCACACCCGAGGCGGCACCGAGGGTGGTGGGCGCACCGTCACGGAACTTCTCCGTGGCCATCCAGGCCAGCATGGCGACGCCGGTCGCGACCAGCGTGTTCAGCCAGGCGCGGCCTGCTGTGCCGTCAGCAGCGAACTCGGAGCCGGCGTTGAAGCCGAACCAGCCGAACCACAGGAGGGCGGCACCGAGCATGACGAACGGCAGGTTGTGCGGACGCATGGCCTCGGTGCCGAAGCCCTTGCGCTTGCCGATGATCAGCGCGAGCGCCAGGCCGGCGGCACCGGCGTTGATGTGCACCACGGTGCCACCGGCGAAGTCGATCGGGGACGAGAGCGCCGACGCGATCGGGCCCTCGATTCCGAGGAGGCCGCCGCCCCACACCATGTGCGCGACGGGGCTGTAGACCAGCGTGACCCAGAGGGCCGAGAAGGCGATCCAGGTGCCGAACTTCACGCGGTCGGCGATGGCGCCGGAGATGAGGGCGACGGTGATGATCGCGAACGTGGCCTGGTAGCCCGCCGCGACGGTGGCCGGGACGCCCACGCTGCCCATGAGGGAGTCGGCGTCGGGGATCGCGAGGCCGAAGAACTCGGCAGGGTTGCCGATGATGCCGCCGATGTCGCTGCCGAACGTCAGCGAGTAGCCGTAGAGCACCCAGATCAGACCGACGACGCCGATCGCACTGAAGCTCATCATCATCATGTTGAGGACGCTCTTCCCGCGCACCATGCCGCCATAGAAGAACGCCAGGCCCGGCGTCATCAGCAGCACGAGCGAGGAGGCTGTGATCATCCAGGCAGTGTTTCCACTGTCCAGTTCGAATTCCATCAGATGCCTCTCTCCCCGGACCGGGTCCTGGTGACTCGGCCCACCGCGACTACGGTCGCGGGCAGCCGTTACGCGCGACCTGCGCCGAGGTTACGAATACGTGACGCAGCGGGGGAGAATGTAAACGTCTCATTTCGCGAGCGAATTGGGCTAAATATTTCGGGCATCCGTGATGCGATCGTGATTCGGTCGCGACGCGCCTGTGATGTCGCGCCGGAACGCAGGTATTCTCACATATTGGACAGTTCTTCGAAGCGACGGAAACCACTGCATAATTCCCGCGCGAATCTACCCAAGAATGCCCTCGACGAACTCCTCGACGTCGAACGGCGCCAGGTCGTCCGGGCCCTCACCGAGGCCGATCAGCTTGACCGGCACGCCGAGCTCCCGCTGCACCTGCACCACGATCCCGCCCTTGGCGGTCCCGTCGAGCTTGGTCAGCACGATGCCCGTGACGCCGGCGACCTCCGCGAAGACGCGCGCCTGCGAGAGCCCGTTCTGCCCTGTGGTCGCGTCCAGGACCAGCAGCACCTCGCTCGGCGCGGCCACCTTGCTGGAGACCCGCACGATCTTGCCGAGCTCGTCCATGAGGCCCGCCTTGTTCTGCAGGCGCCCGGCAGTGTCCACGAGCACGACGTCGATCTTCTCGTCGCGCCCGCGCGCGACAGCCTCGAACGCCACCGACGCCGGGTCCGCGCCCTCGCGGTCGGAGCGCACGGTCGGCACGCCCACCCGGTTGCCCCACGTGGTGAGCTGGTCGGCGGCCGCGGCCCGGAAGGTGTCGGCGGCGCCGAGCACCACGCTGCGGCCGTCGGCCACCAGCACCCGGGCGAGCTTGCCGACCGTCGTCGTCTTGCCGGTGCCGTTCACGCCCACCACGAGGGTCACGGCGGGCAGGTGCGTGCCGTCGTCGGCGGTGGTGGGCTCGGTCTTCAGCGTCCGGTCCAGCGCCGGGTCCAGCAGCGTGACGAGCTCGGAGCGCAGCAGGTCGCGCACGGCGGCCGGCTCGCGCACGCCGAGCACGCGGACCTTGGTGCGCAGCGCGTCCAGCAGCTCGGTGGTGGGGCCCGCGCCGACGTCCGCGAGGAGCAGCTCCTCCTCGATCTCGTCCCAGTCGTCCTCGGTGAGGGCGTCGCGGGACAGGACGGACAGCAGCCGGGCGCCCAGCGGCGAGCCCGAGCGTGCGAGACGGTCGCGGAGCCGCACCAGGCGGCCTGCGGTGGGCGCGGGGGTCTCGACGGCTTCGCGGGTCGGCTCGCGGGTCTCGACGGGCGCCTCGGGGGTCGGGCTCGTCGAGACCTCTGGCTCGGCGACCGCATCCGGCGCGCGCTCGACGGTCGCCTGACCGCCGTCGTCCTGGGTGCGCCTCCGGCGTCGGGCGACGAGGATGCCGGCGATGCCGCCGCCACCCGCGAGGACGGCGACGGCGGAGATGATCTCGATCCAGGGAAGCTCGTTCACGCCCCAGATTCTTTCATCCCGCGGACGGCGCCGCGGGCGCGCGCTCCGGGAAGGTGATGCACAGCGTCAGCTCGCGGCCTGGGCCGGGCCCCGCTCCGCCGGCGGCTCCTGCGAGATCTTCTGCACGATCCGCACCGGCCGCACGGCCCGCAGCTGGCCGGGAACGCGGTTGACCGGCTTGAGCGGCACCGTGCCGAGCGGCACGTGCAGCGTCTTCTGCGCCTGGTCGCGCGCGCGGTTCAGGACGTCGGTCAGCTCCTCGGCGTCGACGTAGCCGGGCTTGGACTCGATGGTCGCCGCGAAGAACTCGGACATCCCCATGTCAACCGGCTTGGTGTCGGGCTTGACCACCGGCGGCTTGCCGACCCAGACGGACGGGGCGCCCACGGCGTGCGTCGCGACGGCGGAGGCGCCGCGGCGGCGGCCGTCCCGGCGCCGCCTGGTGTCACCGTGCAGATGCGCGAGGCCGGACCTGAACCACTGGAGGAACGAGACCTGCTCGGTCCTGTTCGCGGGCGCGTCCATCTGGCTGGCCACGACGAAGACGCCCACCGCCAGGACCAGGCACACCACGAGCAGAATGACAGCCCACCACATGGGCCCTATTGTGTCGCGTCTTGTGCGGTCGCGCCGCGCAGAACGTCGCGACACGCCGCGCAACACGCGCGGTTTCACCAGGAGAAATCCATCACACCTGGAGTTCCTGGCCCCGGCGTGCGGAAAATCTTCCGCGGGGTCGCGGCTACCGGGCGGGAAATCGGCGCCCGCTCGGGTGCGGGCTCGGCTCAGGCGGCGCCCATGCCGCCTGAGTCTGCGATTCCGCTTCGGGCGCGTGCCTCGTCCCTCGGCCCGCACCCTGCGCTGCATCTCCGGCTCAGGCGGTGACGGTCTCGCGCTCGCCCATGCGCTGGCTGATCAGCGTCGTGACGCCGTCGCCCCGCATCGTCACGCCGTACAGGGCGTCCGCGACCTCCATCGTGCGCTTCTGGTGCGTGATCACGATGAGCTGGCTGTCCTTCTGCAGCTCCTTGAAGATCTCGATGAGGCGGCCGAGGTTGACGTCGTCGAGCGCGGCCTCGACCTCGTCCATGATGTAGAACGGGCTCGGCCGGGCCTTGAAGATCGACACGAGGAACGCCACCGCCGCCAGCGAGCGCTCGCCGCCCGAGAGCAGCGACAGCCGCTTGACCTTCTTGCCGGCCGGGCGCGCCTCGACCTCGATGCCGGTGGTCAGCAGGTTCTCCGGCTCCGTGAGCGTGAGCTTGCCCTCGCCACCCGGGAACAGGCGCGGGAAGATCTCGAGGAACTTCGCGGCCGTGTCCTGGAACGCCTCGGCGAACACCTGCTGCACGCGCTCGTCGATGTCGTCGACGATCTGCAGCAGGTCCTCGCGCGACTTCTTCAGGTCAGCGAGCTGGTCCACCAGGAACTGGTGGCGCTCCTCCAGGGCGGCGAACTCCTCCAGCGCCAGCGGGTTCACGGCGCCGATCCGGGAGAGTGCCTTCTCGGCCTTCGCCAGCCGGGCCTCCTGCTCCTCGCGGACGTACGGGACCATCCGGTCCGGCTTCGGCTCGCTGGGGGCCGGCTCCTCGGCCTCGGCGGTCTCGCCGTCGGCCGGGCCCTCCTCCGGCTCGGCCCCGGCCGCGGCGACGACCACGGCGGTCGCAGCGGGGTCGTCCGGGCGAAGCCCTGCCTCGTGGAGAGCGCGCGTGCGGGCGATGAGCGCATCCTCGCGCGCCGCCGCCCCGCGCGGCAGCGCGGGATCTCCCTCGTATCGGATCGGGTTGCCCTCGTCGTCGCGCTCCACCACGGCGCGCCGCTTGCGGCCGCGCACCGCGGCGTCGCCCTCGTAGACGGGGACGAGCTGGTGGGGGCCGAACTCCTCGACGAGCACGTCCGGGTCCATGCCCAGCTCCTCGGTCGCGCGCGACTGGAGCTGCTCCAGGCGCAGCATCTGCTGCGCGCGGGCCACCTCGTCGCGGTGCGCGACGTCGGTGAGCTCGCGCAGCTCGCCTGTGAGGGACTCCACGCTCCCCCGCACGGCGAGGAGCTGCTCCGAGCCCGCGGCGCGGGCCTCCTCGGCGGCCGCCTTGTCCGACGTCGCGCGGTCCAGCGACCGCGCTATCGCCTCGAGCGCCACCGCGACGGCCTGCTGCACCTGCAGCGCGCGCGACGCGTCGCGGCGCCGGGACTCCTCGCGCTCGGCGGCCCGGGCGCGCGCCGCGCGCTCCTGCTCGGCCGCCGCCGCCAGCGCCTGCGCACGCCCGGAGACGGCGCGGGCCCGCTCCTCAGCGGTGCGCAGCGCCAGCCGGGCCTCGGTCTCGCGCGCACGGGCCGCCGTCGCGGCCGCTGCCGCCTCGTCCCGCTCGGCCTGTACCTCGTCGACGGAGCCCGCGTCGTCCGCGGGTTCCTCCTCGGCGAGCGTCATGCGCTCGACGAGCGCCTCGAGCTCGATCTCGTCCTCCTCGCGCCGCGCCTGCGCCTGCTCCAGCGCGGCACGGTGCCGGTCGGCCTCGGCCTGGGCGGCGCGCGCGGCCGCGCCCAGCGACCCGAGCTGCTCCGCGGCGGCCGCCCGCGCGGCGTCCGCCTCCCCGAGCCGGGCGAGCGTCTCGTCGTAGCGCTCCTGCGCCGCCGTGCGCTCGGCCCGGGCGCGCTCCAGGTGCGCCGAGCCGTCCGTCTCACGGGCCGCCGCCTCGTCGCGGGCGGCCTTCGCCTCGTCCAGCGCCGACTGCAGGTGCAGCACGCTGGGCGCGGCCGCCGACCCGCCCCAGGCGCGCGTGGTGCCCAGCAGGTCGCCGGCCCGGGTCACCGCGACCACGGGCTGGTCGCGCACGAGGGCGCGGGCACGCGCCAGGTCGTCCACGACGACGACGTCGCGCAGGATCGTCAGCAGCGACGCCGACGCCGGACCCGCCACCTGCACGACGTCCGTGGCCCACCGGGCGCCCGCCGGGAGGTCGACCGCCGGGCGGTCCGCGCCGGCGCCGTGCGCCGCGCGGTCGGCGCCCACGACCAGGCTCGCCCGGCCGGCGTCCTCGTCGCGGAGCAGCCGCAGCGCGTCCACGGCCTCGTCGACGCCGGCGACCGCCACGGCGTCCGCCACCGGGCCGAGGGCTGCGGCGACCGCGTCCTCGAAGCCCGCCTCGATGCCCAGCAGCGCCGCCACGGAGCCGAGCACGCCCGCCTGGTTGGCGGCCAGGAGCGTGCCCGCGCCGTCCTTGCGGTCCAGGCTGAGCTCGAGCGCCTCGACCTTCGCGGCCGCCGAGCTGCGGTCCCGCTGCGCCGTCGTCACCTGCTCCTGGAGGTGCCTGACCTCGGCCTTCGCCAGCTCCAGCACCTCGGACGCGGCCTCGTGGGCGACGTCGAGCCCTTCCGCGCCGTCCTCGCCGCCCCCGCCGACCTCGGTCTCGAGCGCGCCCAGCTCGCGCGAGGTGCTCTCCACCCGCTGCTCGGCCTCGAGCAGCGCGTCGCGCAGCCGGTCCAGCTCCGACTCGGCGGCCTCGACGCGGCTGCGGCGCGCGGCGACCTGGCCGGCCAGGCGTGCGAGGCCCTCCCGGCGGTCCGCGGCGGCACGCAGCAGCGCGGCGTGCGAACGCTCGGCGGCCTGGGCCGCGGCCTCGGCCTCGGCACGCGCGTCGACGGCGGTCTCCACCACCTCGTGCGCCATCTCGACCTCGGTGACGAGCTCCTCCTCGCTCGCGCGGGCACGCGCCGCCTGCGCCTCGAGGTCGTTCGGGTCCTGGCCCTGGTGCGCGGGCTCTGCCGTGCCCAGCAGGCGGGCGCGCTCCCCCGCCAGGGACTGCAGGCTGCGCAGGCGCTCGCGCGTCTGGGACAGCGCGAAGACCGTGTCGCCCGCCTGGCTGACCTGCTGCGACTCCGCCGACATCGCCGCCTCCAGGCGGGCCAGCAGGCCGCGCGCCTCGGCCAGCGCCGCCTCGGTCTCGGCCTGCCGCTCCTTGAGGGACCGCTCGTCCGCGCGCTCCTGCTCGAGCTGCGCGGTGAGCTGGGCGAGGTCGTCGGCGAGCAGGCGGGACTTCGCGTCGCGCAGGTCGCGCTGGACGGTCTGCGCCCTGCGAGCCGCCTCCGCCTGCCGGCCGAGCGGGCCGAGCTGGCGCCGCAGCTCGGCGGTCAGGTCGCCCAGGCGCGCGAGGTTGCCCTGCATCGCGTCGAGCTTGCGGAGCGCCTTCTCCTTGCGCTTGCGGTGCTTGAGGACGCCCGCGGCCTCCTCGATGAAGCCGCGCCGCTCCTCCGGCGTCGCGCGCAGGACGGCGTCGAGCTGGCCCTGCCCCACCACGACATGCATCTCGCGCCCGATGCCGGAGTCACTCAGGAGCTCCTGGATGTCCAGCAGGCGGCAGCTGTTGCCGTTGATCGCGTACTCGGAGCCGCCGCTGCGGAACAGCGTGCGGGAGATCGTGACCTCGGTGTAGTCGATCGGCAGCGCGCCGTCGGTGTTGTCGATCGTGAGGGCGACCTCGGCGCGGCCCAGCGGCGCGCGGCCGGACGTGCCGGCGAAGATGACGTCGTCCATCTTGCCGCCGCGCAGCGACTTGGCACCCTGCTCGCCCATGACCCAGGCCAGGGCGTCGACCACGTTGGACTTGCCGGAGCCGTTGGGGCCCACCACGCAGGTGATGCCCGGCTCCAGCTCGAGGGTGGTCGCCGACGCGAAGGACTTGAATCCCCGGAGCGTGAGCGTCTTGAGGTGCACGCGGTGAGCCTAACGGTGAACTTGGTCTGAACGTCGGACGTAACGCCGAGGACGCCGAAGTAGAGCGTGTGTCCGGGGTGCGCGGGGAGTTACC